>SVHB01000006.1 GCA_015056005.1 Clostridiales bacterium | reverse complement strand
ACCAAAGAATTCAACTCAAAACAAAACTGACACCACTCGAAAAGCGATGTCAGTATGTTGCTTAAATTTTAATATTGTTTACCACTAGGGGGCTTTTGTACTGTCCGCACAATTTGGGGCAGTGCAAGCATAGGCCGGTTTAACTTTTTTAATACTGATTTGTTATAAGAATTATTCGATAGCGGAATTGAACCTGTCGATGACTTCCGCCTGATCTTCGACTTTGCAGCCATAGGTGATGAAGGCATTGTATCTGCCGTCCTCACGCCTTGCAAGCTTGAGGAGCTCAATGGGATCGCCCCTGAAGTTGCCGTAATAGCACATGCCGGCCTTGCCGAGGTCTTCAAGAACGCTCTTGGGGTCATGGCGTTCGGGATTGCCGAAGTTGAGACCGATGGACTTCTTGATGGTGGGAGCGATCTTGAGCAGATGCTGGTTATCGCCGCAATAGTGGATGTAACCGCCGCCGAAGTTTGCAAGCAGCTGCTCGGTGTAGGGAAGCATAAATTCAAAGAGATGATCCTTGGAAAGCAGAGTAGAGGTATCCTCGCTGACTTTCAAAGGAGAGGAAGCAGGCAAAACGAGGCAGTTGTAGTGGCAGACATAATCCTCGGGCTGAATGATCTCAAAGCACTTCTTCATCGCATATGTGTCGATGGCGACCGCAAGCTGCAGGGTCTTATGAACTACCTCGGGCTCGTCATAGAGCAGATAGAAAAAGTCATCGCCAAGCAGCAGGTGAGCGATATCGATGGGGCCCTGAAGGTCCATCGGGAAAACCTTGATGCCGGTGCCCTTGAGCATTTCCTTCATGTACTTCATCTGCTCAAGGCCCATCTTGAACTCGGGGGATTCCTCGATGGATTCCTCGGTCATCTCCATTACCTGCTCGGTAGTGAGCCTTTCCTGGAGCCAAGGCATCTTGTCGGTATAGAAATTCTGCTTAAGGCCGCCAAGAAGGGTGCAGACAGCGCCGCAGCCGACGTTTGCGCGCACAGAGGGAACCGCGTCGCCGTCGGCAAGAGCAATGCCCAGAGCGGGCTTGAGCTGGCTTACGAACATCTTTTCAAGATCGTAATGGATCTCGTAATTGTCATAGTTGGGGAGCATCTGCTGTTCCTTCAGACCGCCTACGGACAAAAGCAGGGACGCAACGCCCTTTTCGCCCTTCCACTGCCTGAGCTGCTTCTGAGCGTTCTGTTCAAACCTGCCTGCACGCTCTCTGAGCATTGGCAGAAGTTCGCCTTCGATATATTTCATTTCGGGAAGCATAAGTATTACCTCGCTTTGTAGAATGATCAATGTCTCCTGACGATACTATATTAGCACGTTTGAGCGCAAGTTTTTTTCCAAATCAGCTCTTTTTTTTGACAAAACGTGCTGACAGCGAAAAAAACGGCTGTTATAATCTTTAGTAAGACCTTTTGTGGAGGATAAAATGCAGCACAACAATTACAGGCAGGCGCTCGGCGATCTTTACAGCATAACGCACAGTATATCGGTAAACAGCCATATGCGTGACTTTCATATCCATAACGAATATGAAATAATGTTCGTCGTATCTGAGGGTGTGGAATGCATCGTGAACAACACGCATTATAAGATTCCCGCAAACAGCCTTATAATCTTCAACAACATGGACCTGCACCGTACGATCGAACCGCAAGACCGTGAGTACGACCGCTATGTGCTCTATTTTAGACCCGAATACATAGATTATCTTTCCTCAAAGCGCACAGAGCTTTTGGAATGCTTCCTTTACCGCCCGTTTTCCGATCCTTATGTGGTGCCTCTCACGGATGAAGAGGCCTCTCACATGCGCAGCCTGCTCGATAAGGCGATTAAAGTTAAGCAGCAGGATGAAAACGATTACGGCTACGATCTTTCCGTACGCATAGCTTTGGTCGAGCTTCTGATATACGTAAACCGCCATTACAGGGCGCACAACGGTATATCCAACACACATATAGACCCGGAATACCAGCAGGTATATACGGTCATCAACTATATCTACAGCCACCTTGAAGATGAGCTTTCCCCCGACGATATCGCGCAGAAGCTGTACATCAACCGCCGTTTTCTCTCCCAGCTTTTCAAAAAAACAACAGGGCTCACAGTGGGCGAATATGTGACCAAGTGCAGGATAATGCGCGCTATAGACTATCTTTCAAAGGATATGCGCATAGACGATGTCTGCTCTGCCGTAGGGTTCAATAACCTTTCCCATTTCAGCAGGACGTTTAAAAAGCACATGGGCGTGAGCCCAAAAAAATACCAGATACAGGCACTTGGAGAAAAGAACGATTAGTAAAGGATCCGACCGTTTAAAAGTCGGATCCTTTATTTTTTCTCCTTCGTTCATGGTAAAGCCTGTCTTCAGATATATATTCATGCATATTTGTCCCATCTTGGCGCAATGCTATTTTTGAGGTGAGAAAATGGATTCGGTATGGACAAAAACAGCTGCTGCGCCCTCATTTGAACCGCTGAATGGGGACATCAAAACCGATGTGCTTATCATCGGCGGCGGCATCGCGGGGCTTTTATGCGCTCATTTTATGGCGGAGAAAAATATCGACTACGTATTGACCGAAGCAAAAACGATATGCAGCGGCATAACCAAAAACACTACCGCCAAGATCACGGCGCAGCATGGGCTGATCTATCACTCGCTCATCAAAAAATACGGAGTTCACAAAGCCGGGCTCTATCTTCAGGCAAACCTGCGCGCACTTGAAAAATACAGGGAGCTTTGCAGCAAGATCAACTGCGATTTTGAAGCAAAGGATGCCTTTGTCTATTCAACAGATGACAAAAGCAAGATAGACAGGGAGCTTGAAGCGCTGAAAATGCTGAATTTTAAGGCGCAGTTTGAAGACTCTCTCCCTCTGCCCTTTCCCATAAAAGGCGCGCTGCGCTTTAAGGATCAGGCGCAGTTTGATCCTCTCAAATTCGCATACGGAATCGCAAAACCTCTGCGCATTTTTGAGCACACCAAGGTGCGCCATCTTCTGCCCCAAAAGGCTACGACCGACCATGGCAGCATTTCTGCCAAAAAGATTATTATCGCCACCCACTTCCCCATTCTTAACAAGCACGGCGGATATTTTATCAAGCTGCATCAGCATAGATCCTATGTTCTTGCGCTCAAAAACGCTCAGGATATTGACGGAATGTATGTTGACGAAAGCGAAAGCGGGCTTTCCTTCCGCTCTTATAAAGATATGCTCCTGCTCGGCGGCGGCAGCCACCGCACCGGCAAGCAGGGCGGAAGCTTCAATGAATTGGAACAGTTCGCAAAGCAGCATTACCCCAATGCAGCCATAGCCGCCCGCTGGGCAACGCAGGACTGCATGACCTTGGACGGCATCCCCTACATCGGTCAATATTCCAAAAGTACGCCCGATCTTTATGCCGCAACAGGTTTCAATAAATGGGGCATGACCTCCGCCATGGCGGCAGCGGATATTTTATCCGACATGGTGCAGGGAAAGCAGAACATCTGCGCAAGCGTATTTGACCCCTCAAGAAGCGTTTTCCATCCTCAGCTTTTGATAAACGCAAAAGAGACCACGATCTCTCTCATCACCCCCACCGCTCCGCGCTGTCCGCACATGGGCTGCGCCCTAAAATACAATAAAGCCGAGCACTCGTGGGACTGTCCCTGCCACGGCTCCCGCTTTACCAAAGACGGCAGACTTATCGATAACCCCTCAACTGACGACAAAAGGATGTGACTTTTTGCCCAACCGTTTGAAGTACGAATCAAGCCCCTATCTTCTTCAGCACGCCGAAAACCCCGTAGACTGGTACCCATGGGGCGACGAAGCTTTCAAAAAGGCAGCGGATGAGGATAAGCCGATCCTTCTGAGCATCGGCTACAGCACCTGCCACTGGTGCCATGTTATGGCGCACGAAAGCTTCGAAGACACGGAAATTGCAGATATTCTGAACAAGAATTTTGTTTCCGTCAAGGTGGATAAGGAAGAGCGCCCGGATATCGACAGCATATATATGGAGTTTTGTCAGGCGTTTACCGGCAGCGGCGGCTGGCCCGCTACCATATTCATGACGCCCGATAAAAAGCCGTTTTTTGCCGGAACCTATTTCCCAAAAAGATCCATGAGGCGCATGATAGGCTTTCATGAGCTTCTCAAAAACATAGCAAAGGCATGGGAAGAAGACCGTCAGGCACTTTTAGATCAGGCAGAAGAAGTCCTTTCAGCCCTCAGCAAGACCGGGGATGACCAAAGCGTACCTAAAGACGATCTGCTTGAGAGCGCAGTTTTTATGTACAAGCGCATATACGACAGCAAAAACGGCGGATTCGGCTCAGCGCCCAAATTCCCTTCGCCCCATAATCTTCTGTTTCTGATGGATTATTATGAACGCTTCGGGGATAAGGACTGCCTGAAGATGGCCGAGCACACCCTCACTCAAATGTATCTGGGCGGCTTGTTCGATCATATCGGTTTCGGTTTTTCCCGCTATTCCACCGACGAAAGATTCCTTGCGCCGCATTTTGAAAAAATGCTTTATGATAACGCCCTTATGATCGCGGCTTATTGCCAAGCCTATTTCATTACCCAAAACCGTCTTTATCTGAGCATCGCAGAGAAGACAGCCTCCTACATTTTTCGGGAAATGACAAACGACGAAGGCGCATTCTTTTGCTCTCAGGACGCCGACAGTGAAGGCGAAGAAGGAAAATATTATCTCTTCACCCCGGACGAGATACTTCGTATACTTGGGAAAGAGGATGGTCAGGCATTTTGCAGGCATTTCGATATCACCGCATTAGGCAATTTTGAAGGCAAAAGCATACCCAACCTGCTCAAAAGCGACCCGAACGATCGATCTTATGATCAGTATTTGCCCAAGCTTTATGATTACCGAAAACAGCGCCATTTCCTGCACACCGATGACAAGATCCTCACCGTCTGGAACTGCCTTATGATATTTGCCCTTTGCAGGCTGTATCTTGCAAGCGGCAAAGATGAATATCTGGTCTTAGCAAAGCGCGCCGACAGCTTCATTTCAAAGCACCTTACGGACGAAAACACTCTCTATGTAAGCTATCGGCTCGGTCAGCGCGGCGTAAAAGGTTTTATTGATGACTATGCGGCATACATATTTGCACAGCTTGCACTCTATAGAGCATCTTTGGATACCGCTTATCTTGATCGGGCAAAGGAAATGTGCTTTGAAGCAAACAAAAGATTCCGCGATGACAAAAACGGCGGTTATTTCCTTTACGGCGAAAGCAACGAGCCCATGATACTTCGCCCCAAGGAGACCTACGACGGAGCCATCCCCAGCGGCAATTCTCTGATGGCATGGAACCTTGTGCAGCTGTCACTTCTGAGCGAAGACGAGTCGTATGAAAAGGATGCGGATACACAGCTGCGCTTTCTTAAAAGCAAAGCCGCCCGTTATCCAACCGGGCACGCGATGTTCCTTTTATCCCTCCTTGACAGCGAACACCCAAAAGCCAAGGTGACCGTTGTCCCCGCGCCGGATGAGGATATTTCAAAGCTTTCCCCAAAGCTTCCCGCCGATGCGCATATCATCCTGCTTAAAGAGCCCTCAAAGGATTATCCCTTAAAAAACGGGAAGACCACCTTCTATATCTGTAAGGGTCACAGCTGTCTTCCTCCCACAAACGACCCCGATCTTGTATAAAAAAAGGCGGATCAAAAGATCCGCCTTAAATTCTTATCTTAGTAGGTACCGGAGGTATCTTCGGTCTTCTCTTCAACTACCTTAACGAAGGTGGAGTTGTCGATGCGCTTCTGGAGCTCTGCGAGATACAGATCGGCGTCAACGGGGATGTCGACCCACTGATCAAGCCAGCTGGACAGATGCATAGCGTTGGAGATCTGCAGGCCGTTGATGCCTTCTACGCCGTTGCCGAGCAGCTCTTCGCCGTCGAGGATAGCGTTGACAACATTCTGCATGATGCCCTTGTGCTGAGGACCACGATCCGGGAACTCGTAAACGATCTTCTCGTTGTTGATCCTGCCGAAACCGCCCTGAGCGTTCTTGATGAAGTCTTCATCGGAAACTTCGTTCTTGTAGAACTCGAGGGTGGTGCCTTCGATAACGACCTTGCCCAGAGTACCGGCAACTTCGAAACGGTTGGTGCCGGGATATTCACCGGTGGTGGTGATAAATACGCCGGTAGCGCCGTTGGGATACTCGAAGTATGCGGTTACGCTGTCTTCAACTTCGATATCATGGAAGCGGCCTTCCTGGCAGAACGCGCGCATACGGTTGGGCATGCCGCAGGTCCACTGGAGCAGGTCGATCTGATGGGGGTTCTGGTTGATGAGGACGCCGCCGCCTTCACCGGCCCAGGTTGCACGCCATCCGCCGCTGTTATAGTAAGCCTGAGTGCGGAACCAGTCGGTGATGATCCAGTTGACTCTCTTGAGCTCGCCGAGTTCGCCGCCGCGGACCATTTCACGCAGCTTCTGATAGCAGGGGTTGGTGCGCTGGTTGAAGTCCATGGAGAAGACCTTGCCGTACTTTGCAGCGGCTTCGTTCATCTCAAGAACCTGCTTGGTGTAAACACCTGCGGGCTTTTCGCAGATAGCATGGAGACCTGCCTTGAAAGCAGCGATGGTGAGCGGGGGATGGAAATAGTGAGGAGTTGCGATGATGACGCAGTCTACCAGACCGGAAGCATACAGCTTCTCAGCATCGTCAAAGCGAGCGACGGTCTCGGGCAGGTTTTCCTTAGCCCAATCCAGACGAGCGGGGTTGATATCGCAGACAGCGGTGAGCTCTGCTCTTTCAACAGCGCCGGAAAGCAGGGTCTTGGCATGGCCGGAACCCATATTGCCGATACCGACAATACCGAATCTGACTTTATCCATGATATACCTCCTGTATATTGATTATTGGTTTTTTACCGATGTGAATAATATACCACAGCTTACATTATTTTGCAATATTATATATTGTGTTTGCGCATAATCAAAGCTTTTCGATACAAAAAAAGGCGTGCATGCAGCACGCCTTTGAATCATTAAATGCCGATCTCGGAAGCTACCCTGAAGGTATACTCGTCAAGACCCTTGTGCATTGCAAGAGCTTCGTTGATATCAAGATCGGTGACCTTGCTTTCTCTGTAGCAAACGACCCTGTTGGTGCCGCCCTTGAGCAAAAGCTCTACCGCATAGTGCCCCATTCTGGAAGCCATGGCTCTGTCACGTGCGGTGGGACGACCGCCGCGCTGAACGTGACCAAGAGTGGTAACTCTGGTCTCGATGCCGGTCTCCTTGTAAAGACGGTCGGCAATACCCATTGTGTCGCCAACGCCCTCGGCTACTATGATGATAAAATGATTTTTGTTGTTATAACGGCCTTCTCTGATCTTCTCGATAACATCCTTCTCAAAATCGAGCTTGGATTCGGGAACGAGGATAGCGGTCGCGCCTACGGAAATACCGATATAAAGCGCCAGATGACCCGCGTGCCTGCCCATGACCTCAACAACGCTGGTGCGCTGATGGCTGCGCATGGTGTCGGCAAGCTTATCCACAGCATCGATAGCGGTGTTTGCCGCAGTATCAAAGCCGATGGTATAGGAGGTGCAGGCGATATCGTTATCGATGGTGCCGGGGATGGCAACGGTGTTGATGCCCGCATTTGCAAGGGACTGCGCGCCTCTGAAGGTACCGTCGCCGCCGATGGTTACAAGGCCGTCGATGCCAAGGTACTTGCAGGACTGAACGCCGCGCTGAAGCCCTTCGGGGGTCTTGAACTCTTCGCATCTTGCGGTATAAAGAATGGTACCGCCCTCACCGGTGATACGGTTGACGCTCCTTGCGTCAAGCTCGACCACATCGGAGTTGATAAGACCCTGATAGCCGTTATGAATACCGACCGCTTTTACATCGTTTGCCATGCATGTGCGCACGACCGCACGGATCGCCGCGTTCATGCCGGGAGCGTCGCCGCCGCTGGTCAAAACGCCTATACGGCGCATTTTTTTGATCTCGTTCAGGCTTTCGATCATTTATTCGTCCTCTCCTATCGTTTATTTAAGTTTTTGTTTTTATTTAACAATGCCCGGGTTGAACATGAGCGGCTCGGAAAGATTCAGCCTTCCGCTCACGTTTCCGCAGGGCTCGCCGTTTACAAGGAAGGTCACGCTTCCGACATCCATGGATCTGCAAAGGGTATTTACTATGCAGAACACCGTGTTGCGCTCATAAGTCGCATCCATTTCCCTCAGGCTCAAGAGCAGCTTTTGAGAAATATCCACAACCGCTTCTCCGTCAAAAATGTTTATGGACAGTATATCTTCCGCACTGATATCGCCGGGGAATATGGCAAGAACGCCGCTTTCCTGAGAGGGTTCATCAAAAAGCCCGTCTATCAGTATCTGAGGATCGGCGTCCTGATACGCCGGCACGACCGCGTCTATCCTTGCGATCTTGCTGTCGTCCACAAGCGGGTAATACATTGTGAGCTTGCTGCCCAGCAGCAGCTCAAATTCGGTCCTGTGCAGGTTGCTGCCTTTCTCCGCCGTATCCTCGTCAAAGAAAACGGACACCTGACAGCAATCCGGGTAATAATCAAAAACGCTCATGGCAACGCTTGCGCGGATAAGCTCCTTGTCAATATCGTTCCTGTGAGAAAAATCATCGATATCGCCGCTGATATAAAGGGAAAGCACCTTCCCGTTTTCGGTATCAAAGCTGTTGTACCTTGCAAGGTATGCGCCCGATGGCAAAAGCCTTGTCATGGACGCAGTATCTCTTGGACCCTTTGCCAGCTCCTCGATTATGGAGGTCAGCGCAGAATCAAGGTTTGAATAGGATATCTGCCTTACCTCGCCCAACAGAAGCGGGTCTGAGAGCGCGCCGTAATAAAACGCCGCGTTATGATCATACTGATGCACGCTGCCCGCGCTTATCTCGGCGTAATTTATGGTCATGCGCCAGTATTCGGTCGCAAGCTCGTCCTCAAAGCGTGACATCGCCCCATAAGGAATCCCGCCAAAGCTTACAGCCCTGTCGTCAATCAGCAGGTTCACATACTCAACATCCGAAAACTCTGTCAAAGTGTTCGTAAGACAGTATGCAAGGGTAAAAACACCGTGCTCTCCAATCTCATTTGCATCGCAGGAAAGATTCACGTTTGCGATATCGCCTGTAAACGCAAAGGACAAAAGCGAAATATCGGTATTTTGAGAGCTTATGATCGAAAGCAGGGTCCTTACAACCGCCGAATAAACGTTTTCGCTGGGCAGTATGGCGACCGACTGTATGCTGACCTGCGCGTCCTTGAACCCGGGATCGGGAACATACAGCTTTGCTGTCTGATGGGTGATCGCAGAGGTCTGCTCACTCAAAGCCTTGGGCTTAATCATATCGCCCGAATCTTTTACTTCTCCTGCAGTATCGTTTTCACACGAGCAAAGCCCTGCAAGCATGAAAGCCGCAAGCATGAGAGCGATCAGCCTTTTCAGCGTTTTTTTAAGGTTCGTATAACGCATCATCATTTATCGACCATCGCGCAAAGCGACTCGTAGTCAACCTTCCAAATATTATCGTCAAGCACCATTTTCAAAGGTACGCCTATAGTGCTCTGCCTTTGAGAGCCGTATACTATGGTTTCGTAATCAAGGGTTATAACGGCGCTTTGCCCGTCAAGGCTCGTTACCGCGCCGCCGCCCGATAAAAGATCGTAGCTTGAGATCGTGATATCGCTTAAAAGAGTTTCCTTGAGTGTCTGCGCCGAAGGCGTGCCCTCTGCAAAATAGACATACCTTGCGATCGTATCGGTATCCTGCGCCTTCTGCGCATCAAGCACTATCTGCGCAGCTTTTATGGGAGTGAGTATCAGTGAAGTATCCCTGCCCAAAGGCTCGATAGGTTCTGCCTCGCTGTCCACCTCAATACCGAAAAGCGATCTGTCTACCCTCTGACCGTTGCCGTCGGAATTGGTGTCGATCAGGATCAGTACATTGGAATAAACGCCCATTTCGGTAATGCTGTTGACTATGGAATACGTTGCAAGCAGCCTTGCACGGTTTATCTCGCTTCTCCACGATTCATAGCTCTGCCAGTCCTTGGGCGCATCCTTGGGAACATCAAAGAAATCGCTTGAAAGGGTCACTTCAAGATATCCGTGCTGGCTTTTTACGGAAACGAGCTTTGTGCCCTCGGGGATAACGCCCGAAAGCTCATGATTGCCCGAAGGTCCGTTCAAAAGCGCAGTGATTACCGCCTCTTCCCTTGTCTGGTCCACTGCAAGGTCGAGCCCGACCATCATCGGAGCCAGAAGATCCTCGCTGCCCAGCCTGAAATAAAGCGTTTCGCGTACAGAATCGTACGCCTCGGATTTATCCGCCGGGGAAATATCGATAACATATTCGCTGTCGGCAGGATCTTCCCTTTCACGAACAGGCGAAAACGGGGTGGTCGTACAGGAACAGCAAACAAGCGCCAGCGATATTACCGCTGCGGTAAGCAAAAAATATTTTCTTGTCTTCATGCGTTTGCCGCTCATTTTTACTCCTCTTCCAAAAGTGGCAGTCTGATAGTGAAGGTCGTGCCCTCGTTTTCCACGCTCTCAACTCTTATATCGCCCTTGTGCATGTTCACGGTCTCGCGAACGATGGAAAGGCCAAGACCCGTACCGCCCGTGGCCCTCGATCTTGCCTTATCGACCCTGTAAAATCGGTCGAACAGATAGGGCAGATCCTTTTCAGGGATGCCGATGCCGTCGTCCCTGACCTCGATCACAGCGTCGGTCTCACTGCGGTCGATATAGACCTCAACATGACCGTTGACGCTCGAATATTTAAGCGCATTATCCGCAAGGTTATAAATGACCTGCGAAAGCCTCAGCCTGTCAGCCTCTATCACTGAATCTTCAACGATGGTGCATTTAAGCTCGAGCCCTTTTTCCTTTGCGATGGGCGAAAGCCTTCTGACGGTCTCCCTTGCGATATCGCCTACCGATACCTCGGCAAGCTTTAATTTCAGCTCGCCGCTGTCCATCTGGACCAGGGTCAGAAGATCGCCCACTATGGAATTGAGCCTGTCGACCTCGCCGTTTACATCGTTTAGGAACTCCCTCACCATTTCCGGGTCAAACTCGGAATCGTCCTGAATAAGTATGGTCTCGACCAATACCTTTATGGCCGAAAGCGGGGTCTTGAGCTCATGGGACGCGTTTGATATGAACCTGTTTTTGGTGCTGTCAAGGTTTTCAAGCCGCTCGCTCATCATGTTGAAGGTATCTGAAAGCTCGGCTATCTCGTCCCTTCCGCGCACATCCGCCCTTGCGGTAAAATCGCCCCTTGTGGTTTTCAAAAGCGCAGATTTGAGCTTGTTTATGGGCCTTGTGATATAGTCGGACATAAAATATGCCGCAAATATTATTATGACCAGAATAGCAAAGAAGTAGACCTGTATGGTCATCTGAATGCTGTCCATCTGGCTTACAAGGTCATCAACCGAGCAGCTTCTGAGCACAAGGCCTATCCTTGCGCCGTCGTAAATTACGGCAGATGCATAATAGCCCACCCATGTGGAACCGACAGATTCTTCGACCCTGTGAAAACCGTAGCTCTGGTATTTGCCGTGGCGGATTATATCGTCTATCTCTGCGGAATTTACGGTGCGCCCGTTCAAAATGCTGTAGCTGTCCACGAGCACGGTTCCGCTTTGCGATAAAACGAGCACTCTTCCGTTTCCGCTTCTGGTCTCCTCAACGCAGATATCGTACATCGCCTGCGAATCCTTCTGATGCAGAAGGGAGGATATGCGCAGCGCGATAACGTCCGACTGCGCCATTTCCTCGCTTGCACGCGTTTCAACAAGGTAGTTCGTCGTGGTATGCATAACAACTATTGCAACCGCAATAAACACAGTTAAAAGCAAGGCAAGATATATGAGTACGATCTTCCAGCGGATCGAAAAAAACGGCCTATTTATCTGCGAAATAGTAACCTACCCCCCAGCTTGTGCAGATGAACTCCGGCTGGGCAGGGTTGCGCTCGATCTTTTCCCTCAATCGGCGGATATGCACATCCACCGTGCGGGCGTCGCCGGAAAAGTCCGTCTTCCACAAAAGCTCCAGCAGCTCCTCGCGCCCGAAGACCTTGCCCTTATGGGTAACAAAAAGCTGCAGAAGGTCAAATTCCTTGGCGGTAAGCGAAATGGGCTTGCCGTATGCCCAGACCATACGCTTGTCCAGATCGCAGGTGAGCTCGCCCGCAACTATGACCTTTGCTTGCTGAACGGACTCGGGGGCAGCCTCATGGCTCTGCACGCGCCTGAGTATGGTCTTGATCCTTGCCTTTACCTCAAGGATATTGAAAGGCTTTGTCATATAATCGTCCGCGCCGTATTCAAGGCCCAGGATTTTGTCCATATCCTCGCCCTTTGCGGTGAGCATTATGATCGGAACCTCGCTGGTCTCTCTTATGCGCTGACAGACCTCTATGCCGTCTACTTTGGGCAGCATGACATCAAGCAGGATAAGATCAAATCCGCCCTGCGCGAACAAATCGAGGGCTTCCTGCCCATCGTACGCGCTTTGGGTCTGGTAGCCGTCTTTTTCAAGGCTGTATTTAAGTCCTTTAACGATGTTGGGCTCGTCATCAACTATCAAAATTCTGGTAGCCACTTTATAAACTCCTTTTCACGCATACTCCTTTTACTTTATTATATATGTCAAAAATAAATCCGTCAATGAAAACACACAATAATTAGCAAACCGATATTTTATACATTCAACAATTGCACAAAGAAAAAAATTGTTATATAATTAAAATATTGTGAATAAATAAGGAGTTTTGCAAATGAATCTTATCACAAAAGACAGACAGTTTTACCGAGACCTTCTGGGTATAGCCGTCCCGGTCACCCTGCAGGGTCTTGTGTCGATGGCTGTCAACATGCTGGACAACATCATGCTCGGATCGCTTGGCGAAATAGCGATATCGGCTGCCGCGCTTGCAAACCAGTTTTTCTCCTTCTTCATGATCCTGAACTTCGGCCTTTGCGGCGGCTACATGGTGCTCATGAGCCAGTTCTGGGGAAAAAAGGATACCGAATCCATCAACCGCTGCCTTGCTCAGGAACAGCGCATAGCGCTGCTTATGGGTCTTATCTTCACCATCCTTGCAGCCTGCTTCCCCCGCCAGATACTCTCCATCTTCACCAAAGAAGCGGCGGTCATCGAAGCCGGTGCCGAATATCTCAGGATCCTCTCCATCATGTTCCTTGCATTTGCATGGCAGCAGAACACCTTCTCCGCGCTCAGGGCGATCGGCAATGTAAGGGTTCCCCTTGTAGTAATGACCACAGCGTTCCTCATCAATTTGTGCTTTAACTACATCCTTATCTTCGGTAAGTTCGGCTTCCCCGCGCTTGGCGTAAGGGGCGCTGCAATAGCAACCGTTATCGCAAGGCTTTTTGAAGCTGTCTGCGCTTTCATAATCATCTTCTTTGTTGAAAAGGATCTTAATTACAAGCCCAGATATCTTACTTTCTGGGATAAGGGCATTTTCAAACGCTACCTCAACGGCGGCCTTGCCGTTCTGGGCAGCGACGCGCTTTTGGCGGGCGGCAACACCGCGCTTTCCATAATAATGGGTCACATGGGCGCAGAGATGGTCGCGGCGAACTCCATGGCAAGCGTCATCATGCAAATGTGCACCGTATTCAATCAGGGCTTCTCTCAGGGCGGCAGCATACTCACCGGTCATGCCGTAGGCGCAGGTCACAGGGACAAGGCAATGAGCCAGGGCAAAACTCTGCTCCTGCTCTCCTTCGGCGTAGGTCTTGTGGGCGCGGTCGTCGTACAGATACTCAAAACCCCCGTGCTCAGCCTGTACAACGTAAGCGATCTGACCTACACCTATGCGGTGCAGATCATCAACTCCATCAGCTGCATGCTCATGTTCCAGACCGTAGGCGGTCTGCTTTCCAAGGGCGTTCTTCGCGGCGGCGGCGACACCAAGTTCCTTATCGCAGCCGATGCAGGCTTTTTGTGGCTTTTGTCCATACCCCTTGGCGCGCTTGCAGGCCTTGTGTTCCACTGGCCCGCAGGTCTTGTATACATCTGCCTGAGAGCCGATGAATTCGTAAAATCCATCTGGCTCACCTTCCGCCTCTTCTCCGGCAAATGGATCAAGGACCTTACCAGAGCGTAAAATGACAAAATATTGCGGTGTTTGCAAAAAACCGCATTGTTTTGCAGGAATATCTTTATCGTTAAAGAATATATAAAAAAGTTGCCCGTGAGACGATTGCGGGCAATTTTTATCGCGTAATCAGCGCTCAAACAGAAAGGAATGGCGTAAAAAACGCCGAGACAAAAATGGCAAACAGCAACAAATACGAAATGGAGCTTTACACCGGCTCGCTCATAAAAAAGATGCTGGTGTTCGCTTTCCCCCTCATGGTCACCGGCATACTCCAGCTTTTGTACAATGCCGCAGACCTTATCGTCGTAGGCCGCTTCGCAGGCTCTGAAGCGCTGGCAGCAGTCGGCGCGACCGGCTCCCTGACCGGCCTTATGGTAAACTTTTTCATGGGCATTTCCGTTGGCGCCAGCGTATGCGTTTCAAGGGCATACGGCGCGGGCGACTTAAAGGAGCTCAGCAAAGCTGTCCACACCTCCATCACAGTTTCCTTGGTTGCGGGTGTTTTTCTCGCCATACTGGGCAACATCGCCTGCAGACCTCTGCTCAGGCTCATGGGCACCCCCGATGATGTTATCGACGGCGCTTCGCTTTACATGCACATCCTGTTTTCCGGCATGCCCGCAAATATGGTCTACAATTTCGGCGCTGCGATTCTCAGGGCAGTCGGCGATACCAAGCGTCCTTTGTACTTCCTCACCATCGCAGGTATCTGCAATGTTCTGTTAAACCTGTTCTGCGTCATCGTCCTCAATATGAGCGTTGAGGGCGTTGCCATCGCAACCGTAGCCTCTCAGGTGATCTCCATGATCCTTGTCATCAGATGCCTTTGCGTATCCGGCGGCTCGGTCAGACTCGATTTCAAAAGGCTCAGGATACACAAAGAGCCCATGCTCGAGATCCTCAAAATGGGTCTTCCCGCAGGTCTTCAGAGCTCCCTTTTCGCTATCTCCAACGTGCTTATCCAGTCTTCCGTAAACTCCTTCGGCTCCATCGTTATGGCGGGCAACGCAGCTGCCGGCAACCTCGAAGGCTTCGTTTACACCGGCATGAACGCCATCTATCAGGCGGACATCACCTTTGCAAGCCAGAACCGCGGCGCAAAGCAGTACGGCAGGATGCGCAAGGTGCTCTGGATCAGCATGATGCTCGTATCCATCATCGGCATAGTGATGGGCATGACCTTCTATCTGTGCGCAGAGCCACTCGTCAGCCTTTACAACACCGACCCCGAGGTCATCAAATACGGCGTTTTCAGAATGGGCTACCTTTGCGCTCCCTATTTCATCTGCGGCGTAATGGACGTAATGGTAGGACAGCTCAGGGGCATCGGCTGCTCGGTCGTCCCCATGTTCGTATCCCTTGCAGGCGTATGCGCCTTCAGAGTGCTCTGGGTGCTCACCGTGTTTGCCGCAAACCCGACGCTGCACATACTTTACATCTCATACCCCATCAGCTGGGCTATGACAGGGCTTATACATTTTATCTGCTACCGATTCTTCGTGCGCAAATTCCCCAAGCACGACGAACCTTTGCCGACAGCTGTATAGATACCGATATTGCGGCATCCGCTCTATTGCAGATGCCGCATTTTTTTCATTCTTCTGACGTTTTTAATGACCGTTTTGCCAAAAGATTCGGTTTGTCTTTATAAGCATCAAAAAGAAAGCAGAGCTTTTTTGGCTCTGCTTTCTTTTTTTATACGTAACTTTTATCACGCCGAGGTTCTGAACACTTCGATAACATCGGCGCTTTTCTGGAACTGCTTTATTACCCTCTCAAGCTGATCGGTGTTCTTTATTTCCAGAGTCATTAGGATTATCGCGGTGCGGTTCTTCTGCGTTCTTGCGGAAATTGCAAGCATGGGCACTTCCATGGTGGTTATCATGGTTGTGAGGTTTGCAAGCATTCCCGGGCGGTCGTAGGCTACGATCTGTATATCCGCGTTGAAGGTCTGCGCCGCGCCGTAGTCCCACGAGACCTCGACCAGCCTTGCGCCCTCCATTGCCGCATTCATAAGGTTGGTGCAGTCCTTTCTGTGAACGGAAACGCCCCTTCCCCTTGTGATATAACCCACTATCGCGTCACCACGGACGGGATGGCAGCATTTTGCGAACCTGACGAGCATACCCGACTCGCCTTTTACGAAAACGCCGTCGATGCTCTTGCCGCTCATCGAGGGTGCCGCAGTCGGTATCGAGGAAATGTTATCGATCGTAGCGGCTTTTTCCGCACGCTTGTACTCGTTTGCCAGCCTTGTTACTACGTTTATCGCCGAAACGCCGCCAAAGCCGATGGAGGCGTAAAGATCGTCCTCTTCATGGAAGCTGTACTTGCGCATGATCTCTTCCATGACCTGAGCGTTCATTATCTTTGAGAGCTGATAGCCCTGCTTCTGGCTTTCGGCTTCAAGGGCGCTCTTGCCGCGCTCGATGTTCTCGCCCTTCATCTGGCTCTTCTGCCACTGGCGTATCTTAGCCTTTGCCTGACTGGTCTTGACTATCTTCAGCCAGTCCATGGAAGGACCTTTTGCTGTGGGCGAAGTGATGACCTGAACGATGTCGCCGGTCTGCAAAGGGGTATCCAAGGTCACTATCCTCTGGTTCACCTTTGCGCCGATGCATTTATGACCTACGGCGGAATGGATGCGGTAGGCAAAATCGATGGGAGTTGACCCGCTGGGCAGATCGACAACATCTCCCTTGGGGGTAAATACGAACACCTCATCGGTAAAAACGTCGTTTTTGAGGGTATCGATAAACTCTCTGGGGTCGCGCATCTCGCTTTGCAGATCGTTCATCTGGCGCATCCACGAAAGCTTTTCGTCAAACGCCGTGGCTTTGTAGCCCGCGCCCTCCTTATATTTCCAGTGCGCGGCAACGCCGTATTCGGCGACCCTGTGCATCTCAAAGGTACGTATCTGCACCTCAAAGGGCATGCCGTTATCGCCAAGCACGGTTGTATGCAGCGACTGATAGAAATTGGGCTTGGGAACGGAGATATAATCCTTGAACCTTCCCGCGATAGGCTTCCAGACCTGATGGACTATACCAAGCACGTCGTAGCAGTCCCTTACCTCGGGCACGATCACTCTGACCGCAATAAGGTCGTATATCTGCTCAAACGAATGCTTCTTCATCTTTTTATAGATGGAGTAAAAATGCTTGGGTCTGCCGTCGATCTGAGCCTTGATGCCAAGCTCCTCGACCTTTTCGTTCAGCTTTGAGCAGATATGTTCTATCATTTCCTCGCGCTCTGCGCGCTTCATATTGACCTTTTCGACAAGATCATAAAAACCCTGCGGATCAAGAGTCCTAAGGCAAAGATCCTCAAGCTCCCATTTTATCGAATAAATACCCAATCGGTCTGCAAGGGGAGCATATATGTCTATGGTCTCCCTTGCTGTATTCCTGCGCTTTGCTTCCTCCCTGTATTTGAGGGTGCGCATATTGTGCAGACGGTCGGCAAGCTTTATTATGACCACTCGCATGTCCTTTGCCATGGCAACGAACATCTTGCGGAATGACTCCGCCTTTGCTTCGTCCTTGCTTATGAATTCTATTGTATCAAGCTTTGTAACGCCGTCGACCAGCATTGCGATATCGGCGCCGAAAAGCTCGGTAACATCCGACAGGGTGGATCCTGTATCTTCAACGCAGTCGTGCAGAAGCGCTGCGATTATGGTGGGCTCGTCGACCTCAAGATCTGCTAAGATGGCAGCGACTTCAAGCGGATGCGCGATATAAGGCTCGCCCGAATCGCGCCTTTGGTCGCCGTGCATCTCCTTTGCATAGGCAAAGGCCCTGCGGATCCTGTCTGCGTCGACCCCCGGGTTGTATTTGGTCACACGCTCGATGAGTTTTTCCTGCTTATCCGTAAAATACGCATCCGAGCTGGTCGCGGTTATGAAATTCGTCATGGCCCTCACCCTTTCTGTAGTTTATTTTATTCTGATTAAGCCTTGGGCTTGTAGCTGTCCTTGAGACCTACGATGCGGTTGAACACGGGAAGCTCATTTGTGGAATCGCTGTCCTTGATGAAATAGCCGGTCCTCATGAACTGGAACCTTTCGCCCACTTCGCATTCGGCCAGGAAAGGCTCTACCAGAGCGTCGTTTATCTCGATCAGGGAATCCTTGTTGAACCTGTCGGTATATGCCTTGGCAGCTGCGGTATGGTCGGAAACGTATTCCTCGTCTTCGGCTTCTTCCTCTACCTCTTCCTCATCCTTGAGCATATAGTCGTAAAGCCTGATCTTTGCCTGCTTTGCGTCTTCCTTGGAGAGCCAGTGCAGAGTTCCCTTGACCTTCCTGTTTGCGCCTTCCATGCCGGACTTACTGGTGGGATCATAGGTCACGTAGATGCAGGTCACATTGCCGTTTTCGTCAACGTCCGCACCCTGACATTTTACGATATAAGCGCCCTTGAGCCTTACTTCGCCGCCGGGGAACATCCTGAAGAACTTCTTGGGAGGATCCATCATGAAGTCCGCTTTTTCGATATACAGCTCCTTGCCAAAATGCAGAGTCCTTGTGCCCAGCTCGGGCTTTGCGGGATGGTTTTCCATCTCAACATCTTCGACCTTGCCGTCTTCCCAGTTGGTAACAACGACCTTAACGGGCTCGGTAACCGCGATCGCGCGCATTGCATCCTCGTTGAGCTCTTCCCTTATGCAGTGCTCAAGCAGCTGAGCATCGGCAACGGAGTCTGCCTTGGCAACGCCGGTGCGCTTTAAGAAATCCTGAATGGAGGAAGGAGTATAGCCCCTTCTTCTGAGGCCTGCAAGGGTGGGCATTCTGGGATCATCCCAACCGGATACCAGACCGCCCTCTACCAAAGCTCTGAGATATCGCTTGCTCATAACGGTATTGGTTATGTTGAGCCTTGCAAACTCGATCTGTCTGGGCTTATGCTCAAACTCGCACTGCTCGACTACCCAATCGTAAAGCGGCCTGTGCGCCTCGTATTCCTTGGAGCAAAGGGAATGGGTAACGCCCTCAAGAGCGTCCTGAATGGGATGCGCAAAGTCGTACATGGGATAGATGCACCACTTATCGCCCTGATGATGATGGCGCATGTGCAGTATCCTGTAAATAGCGGGGTCGCGCATGTTCAGGTTGGGAGAAGCCATATCGATCTTGGCTCTGAGGGTCTTTGCGCCGTTGGGGAACTCGCCGTTCTTCATCCTTTCGAACAGGTCAAGGTTTTCCTCAACGGACCTGTCGCGGTAGGGGCTGTTCTTGCCGGGGGTGGTAAGAGTACCTCTGTACTCACGCATCTGATCCTTGTCAAGATCATCGACGTATGCTGCGCCCTTCTTGATGAGCTTTATCGCCAGTTCATAGGTCTTGTCAAAATAATCGGAGCCGAAGAACACCGCGTCCTGCTTATAGCCCAGCCAGTTGATATCATGGATGATGCCGTCTACGAACTCTTCCTCTTCCTTTGCGGGGTTGGTATCGTCAAAGCGCAGGTTGCACTTGCCGCCGTATTTGCCCGAAATGGAGAAGTTGATGTATATAGCCTTTGCGTGGCCGATGTGCATATAGCCGTTGGGCTCGGGGGGATAACGGGTCTGTATCTCCTCTGGTCTATATTTGCCGGAAGCAATTTCTTCTGCAACTATTTCGTCTATGAAATTCATAGGCTTGCTGAAATCTTTTTCCATTATAAAATCCCCTTTATATAAATTCGTATTTCTATTTTCTTTTTACGAGCATGGTATGCTGCTCGTCGCTTTCGATGGTCACAAGGTTCTTTTGCTCAAGCTGCTTTATAAGATCGCTGAACTTCCTGAACCCCAGCTTCTTTTCGTCAAACCCGGGATATTCAAGGGTCACATACTGCTTGATAACGGAAGGATTTACCCTTAAAAAACCCTCGGATTTAAGCTTATCAAGGATGTCCATTATTACGTCGGCGAAATTTTCCTTATTTATCTGGCGCAGCGGGGACTGAACGGGCTTGCTTTCCACCGCGCTTACAGTCACGATAAAGTTTGCCGTTTCCACCTTTATGGTGCCGAACCTGTCGGCAGCCATGTTGAGCAGCTTGGAAAAGCTGTTTGCGCCGTAGGCCTTTTCGTCAAAATCGGGTCTTAAGCGCACGATGGTGTTTTTAAGCGAGCTTGCGTTGATAAAATCCTCGTCGCTGTCCTCGATTATGGTCATTATAAGCTCGTTGAGCTCTGAAAGATCGCCGCCTGCGGCATCGTCGGGCTCCTGCTCGCGCTTCTTTTTCCTTACCTTAACCGGGTCTGCCATGCTTTCAAGGAATATGAATTCGTTGCAGGCGTTTATAAACATTTTGCTTGCGACCTCGCTCCTTGAGATGCCCAGCACGAATTTGCCCATGCTTTTGAGCTTGCCGACAAGGGGAGTATAATCGCTGTCGCCCGAAACGATGCAGAAGCAGTCGATAAGCTCGTTATTAAAGGCGATATCGAGCGCGTCTATTACCAGCTGGATATCCAGGTTGTTTTTCTGACTGTGCCCGAATTTGATAGAGGGCACGACCTGAAAGGTGTTTGATAAAAGCACTTCCTTGAGAGAGGAAAAAGCGTCGGTATACCCGTACACCTTCCCCAGCAGGATATTTCCGCGGATCTTTACCTTTTCTATAATCGTGTTCATGGTATGCACCTTGCCGCCCGCGTTTTCAAGGTCGACAAGTATGGCATAATTCAGGCCTTTTTGAGTTTTGTTCTCGTTGCTCATAGCTGTTTCGCTTTCGTTTTCTGCTTACAATACCGCGATTCCAATACATCTATATAATCGCGCTATTTTATCATCTTATCTTATCAAATCAACACCGCCCGCGTCAAGTCAAACTTATCGATCCGTCAATATCCGATATTAATTTTGGCTCAGCCGCCTGCATCGTGCTAAGATTCCGTAAAGTTCCGGGGTTTAGTTTGATGTTAAAAAAATAACGATATGAATTTTTACGCCCTCTTTACTTTAACGATATTCATTCCTGCTTACACGTCAAATGTAAAACATCTGATACGCCAAATCATCTGCTTATATCATCGTTCCGTATTTTTAGCGGATTCCAAACACCTTATTTTACAGGCAAAAAATGGATACTCCGGTTGCTTTACATTTCTGTCGGATATATATGGCTTTACATATTTACACATCATATGAAAATACAGGTTGTATTTTTCTTTTTTTAAGGCTGTTTTCGGCGCTGTTTATACGCTTAAGGATGCAAATACAACTGAAAACCCTTTCATAAATCCTATTGACAAATCGGAAAAAAATGGTATATTGTATACTTGCTAAGAAGGTGCTAAAGAGACGTTATCAAGTGTGACTTACCTATCTATATTATGATATAATAAAAGGTTGCGCTTGATAAGGTCGTTTTTGTGCCTATCAACAATGAAAAGGGGCTTTCACATGTCAGTCGTACTGGTAATCATCATCATTGCCGCCCTGGCTGCGCTTGGCTTCGCTGCACTCAACTACAAGTCCATCAAGTCTATGGACGAAGGTACTGAGCGCATGAGCGAGATCGCACAGGCCATCCGTATCGGCGCCGACGCGTTCATGAAGTATGAGTACAAGATCCTCATCGTCGTGGCTATCCTCGTCGCCGTTGCTCTGGGCGTATTCGTTTCCTGGTATACCGGTGTTTGCTTTATCATCGGTACCCTCATGAGCGGCGCTGCCGGCTGGGTCGGCATGAAGGCAGCTACTCATGCTAACGTTCGCGTTGCCAACACTGCTCGTCTCACCAAGAAGATGGGCGAAACCCTGAAGGTTGCTTTCAAGGGCGGTTCCGTTATGGGTCTTTCCGTCGGCGGCTTTGCTCTTCTGGGTATCTTCATCGTTTACCTCGTATTCGGCAAGGCTCTTGGCCAGCTGAATATCGAGAACGCCACCACCCTTTACAAGAACTGGATGGGCGTTGAATTCGTTCCCTTCACCATGAGCCTTTCCGGTTACGCACTCGGCTGCTCCGTTATCGCTCTGTTCAACCGTATCGGCGGCGGTATCTACACCAAGGCTGCTGACATGGGCGCTGACCTGGTCGGTAAGACCGAGGCCGGTATCCCCGAAGACGATCCCCGTAACCCCGCTACCATCGCTGATAACGTTGGCGACAACGTAGGCGACGTTGCAGGTCTGGGCTCTGACCTTCTGGAAAGCTTCGTAGGTTCCATCTCCGCTGCTTCCATCCTTGGCGTACACCTCTTCCTTTCCAACTCCAACATCGGCACCGAGCTTCTCGAAAAGCTCCTTTACTACCCGATGATCTTCGCTGCTTGCGGTCTGCTCTCCTGCGTACTTGGTATCGCTTCTCTGCTCTCCCGCAAGAACCTCTCCGACAATCCCCATCGTGAGCTCAACGGCGCTACCTGGGTATCCGCAGGTCTCACCATGGTCATCGGTCTTGTTCTGACCCTCGTTCTTCTCAAGGACGTTCCCGCTGAATCCTTTAAGGAGATCGGCTTCGCTCTTGGCGCAGTTTCTCCCTGGGTCGGCGCTGCTCTGGGTATCATCTCCGGTATCCTCATCGGCTTCATCGCTGAGTACTACACCTCTTATGACTACGCTCC
Source organism: Clostridiales bacterium (assembly GCA_015056005.1). Taxonomy (GTDB): domain Bacteria; phylum Bacillota; class Clostridia; order Christensenellales; family UBA1750; genus SIG373. The sequence goes on along the minus strand of SVHB01000006.1, from coordinate 31,112 downwards.
CACCAAGAAGGTCGCTGCAGCTTCCAAGGAAGGCTCTGCTCTGACCATCACTCAGGGCATGGCAGTAGGTATGATCTCCTGCATGGCTCCCCTGATCGTTCTGGGCGTTGCTCTTTATGTTTCCTACCTCGTAGGCGGCATGTTCGGCGTTGCTATGGCTGGTGCCGGTATGCTCTCCTTCGTTTCCGCTACCGTTTCTGTTGATACCTACGGCCCCATCTCCGATAACGCCGGCGGTATTGCTGAAATGTCCAAGCTCGATCCCGAAGTTCGTGAGATCACCGACACCCTCGACAGCGTTGGTAACACCACCGCCGCTATCGGTAAGGGCTTCGCAATCGGCTCTGCTGCATTCGCTGCTCTGTCCCTCATGATCTCCTTCCTCTATTCCTTCAACGATCCCACCACTCCCCTCCAGCTCAACCTCATGGATCCCCTGACCCTGGTTGGCGCTCTGGTCGGTGCTGCTCTGCCTTACATGTTCTCCGGTCTGCTGATCGAAGCTGTTGCTAAGGCTGCACGTAAGATGGTTGACGAAGTTCGTCGTCAGTTCAAGGAAAAGCCCGGCATCCTGGCCGGCACCGATACTCCCGACTACAAGACCTGCATCGAGATCTCCTCTAAGGGCGCTCTTGCTGAAATGAAGCTCCCCTCCATGCTGGCTATCGTCGTTCCTCTGGGCACCGGCTTCCTGCTTGGTCCCTGGTTCGTTGGCGGTCTGCTGATCGGCGCTACCGTTTCCGCTATCATGCTGGCTATCTTCACCGGTAACGTCGGCGGTTCTTGGGACAATGGTAAGAAGTACATCGAGTCCGGCGCTATCGAAGGCGAAGGCAAGGGCACCGATGCTCATGCTGCAGCAGTCGTTGGCGACACCGTTGGCGATCCTCTGAAGGACACCGTCGGTCCCTCCCTGGACATCCTTATCAAGATCATGTCCAACGTCTCCCTGATCGCTGTTGCTCTGTTCAACAAGTACAACGTACTTGCCTGGATCGAGTCCCTGATCAAGTAATTAAAAACAAAAAGGCTTCGAGCAATCGAAGCCTTTTTTCATGCTTTTTTTTGGGGTACATTCGAGATGGCTGCGCCCTCTCGAGCTCTGGGCCCAAGGGTTTGCAACCCTTGGATCCCGCGGCTTTGGGATCAGTGAATTTATGCTTTTGCGTCGACGTGGCCGTAAAGGTTGGCCACGTCGAGAATGGCTGAGTGCTTATTCAAACAGGGTTAAAGTATTTTGCGTGCGCGTATTCCTTGTTCGCAGAATTTGTGACGACTGAAGAATTGGTTGGTTTGATAAGAAAGTGAAGTCGTCTCGCGCACATATCGCGCGCCGCAAGGCGCATATCGCAGCCGAAGGCTATATCGCTCAAACTTTGGGGGGGTACGTTCGAGATGGCTGCGCCCTCTCGAGCTCTCTTTCTGGGGAGAAGGCTTTGCCTTCTCCCAAAGATTTTTCTTCCTCTGGCAGATAGATTTTGTTCTTTAGTTATTTATGTGGAAGAAGGAGTTGCATTCTCCCACACTCTCATCCACCAGAGGATTGCATCCTCCGGACTCCGCGACTTTGGGGGCGACGCGTTAAGGAAACAGTCCGGTGGACTGTTTTTAGCCAAAGCCCGGCTCGGGTTTATCCCGAGACGCGGACGAGTAATTGAATACGTTTGCTTACGAGTAGCCCGCAAAGTTGGGCCACTCGTGATTTATTTTTAGGTGAGTTAAGCTGTTTATATGCAGGGAATAAGTGCTTAATACTTATATTAAAGAGTGTGGTAATTTAAAGCCTCCCTCCCCGAGGGAGGTGGCACGGCGCAGCCGTGACGGAAGGAGTTATAACAAGTAACCAAAACATGCGCGCAGCGCATATATCTATCATTCCTCATACGCTAAAAGGCGTATATCATTGCGGTCATACCCGCATGACCACCTGACCGCAACAAAAAACAGGCATCGTAACTGGATGCCTGTCGTAAATTTTCAATACAAAGTCTCTTCATTCTCAGCAAAAAGCTTATCGTTTATCTCAAAAAGCGGCACGCTGTGCAAAAGGCCGTAAATGATTATAGCGTCGCGCTTGATCTTCGGATAAAGCTGCGCACATCCGCTGCATTTGAGCAGCTCCTGCGTCTCTTCCAGAGTTGCCTCAAGCCCATAGCAAAGGCAGATCAGGCGATTTCTCGAAGGATTCCTCTTTCCCGCAAAGATCTGATGCAGATAGATCTCGCTCATCTCCGCCCTTTTTGCCAGCACAGATTTTGTTATATCCTTCTTCTCAAAGATGGAGTTCAGTATTTCCACCATGGTCTCGCTGACAAACAGCTCCTTATTGTCCGAAAGGAAACTGTTAAGGCTCTCATATTTCATCAGATCATTCTGTATATCGTGAGTATCTTTCTTCAGCAAATCATCACTACCTTTTATCTTCCATAATATAAATACATATAGATAACTTTATCTCCTTTTTCGGCAAAAAACAATAAGCTGACTGCATAGTATTGCAAATTTCAACATAAAAAAAGGCGCTCGCAAGCGAGCGCCTTACACAATCTTACAGGCCGAGGACGTCGCGGATATAGATTCTGGAGACCTCTGCGGAATGGAAGTTGCAGACCTCTGGGCGGTCGAGCTCTACGCACAGTACGCCGTCATAGCCGACTTCTTCCAGTGCTTCCTTGACTGCGGGGAAGCTTACATTGCCGTGACCAAGGGCGCGGAAGGTAGCCATCTTTGCGCGGCCTTCTGCCTTGGAAAGAGCGAAGGTATCAACGTCCTTCAGGTGCATGAACGCTACTCTGCCGCCGAGCTGTCTGATCAGTGCAGCGGGATCCATGCCGGCAAGGGTGGTATGCGCAGTGTCTACGCAGAAGGATACGAAATCGGGATTGGTATGCGCTGCAAAATAATCTATATCGCTCTGGGAGAACACGCAGGTGCCGTAGTGGGGATGGAAGCACAGGGTAACGCCGAGGCTCTTTGCATATTCGCCCACGGTATTGGCGATAGTGCACATCTGGTCGATCCACTCGGGGTTGGTGGGACGCTCGGAGGGGCCTTCACGGTCCGGGAAGCCGCCGTTCTGGCAGTTGTACCACTTTGCTCCGATATCGGCAACGAACTTGACCTGCTTCTTTGCGATCTCGATCTCTTCTTCAATGTTGTTGAGCTTGAAGTGACCATAGAGGTTGCAGAGGTTTACGCCGCAGTCCTTGGTCAGCTTGACCAGCTCCTGAGGATCGTCTGCATAATAATCGCGGATGAACGCGAAGTTCTCAACATAGTCATAGCCAAGGAATTTGCACTCCCTGAAGGACTGCTCAAGCAGACGCTTTGCAGCCTCGGGCTCGCGGTTGTTTATCCATGTCCAGCCGGTGTAACAAACCTTCATCATTTTATTTTCCTCCTGTTATTTGGTATGAGGGGGGACGTTCGAGATGGCTGCGCCCTCTCGAGCTCTGGGTCCAAGGGTTTGCAGCCCTTGGATCCCGCAGCTTTGGGATCAGTGAATTTATTCTTTTGCATCGACGTAGCCGTAAAGGGTGGCCGCGTCGAGACTGTTTTTATAAACACATGCTGCCGGTTTTGGACGTTCAATCGTCCTTTTCTATCAAACGACAGCTTATTTCAGGGCTTTTATTTATGCACCCGCAGGCGCATATCGCGGCCCGAAGGGCAATATCGCTTCTGCAAAGCAGAAATATCGCTGCCGCAGGCAATATCGCAGCATACTTGAAAAATTCAAGTATGCTATCAATCAAGTATGCCGTGCATGGGGTTGTTTTCCATGGCGGCGGTGCGGTAGTACCTGGTCTTTAAGGGCAGATACTGACCGGAAGCGGAAGACTTGGAAAAACCGGTGAGGATCTCGAGCACATGGTGCTGCTGCTGCATATTTGCGCGCCAGTCTCTGCCGGTCTCGATGGCTTTGCACATATCGGCAAGACCCAGCGCGCGGCTGTTCTCGCGATAGTCAAACATCAAAGGCATTTCCTTATATGCGGTATAGGGGTTGGGATCCATCTTGCGCAAAGCGGGGTCTACCTTGGGACCGCGGGTGAAATCCTCGGGGCGATACAGGTAGATGGGACCGCCGAAGGTGTTGGGATCGGGAACGACTAAAGTGCCCTTGGTGCCGTAAACCTCGAAATGAGACTGCTTGGTATAGTAAACGTCAAAGGTGGTAAAGATGGAAGCGATAGCGCCGTTTGCAAACAGGATATTGCCAGCAAGATGAGTATCGATATCAACGTCGACCACCTCACCGTAATGGGGCTGAGAGGTGATGAGGCGCTGATCAAAAGACTTTTTGGTCATACCGACAAGACCCTTTGCCTCGCCCAGGAGCTGTACCAGTGCGGTTACATAATAGGGACCCATATCCATCATGGGGCCGCCGCCGCGCTTATAATAGAACTCGGGATCGGGATGCCAGGTCTCATGGCCGTGGCAGATCATGGCTACGTTTGCGCCCACAACATCGCCGATGAAGCCGTCGTCGATGATCTTTCTGCAGGTCTGGATGCCCGCGCCCATGAAGGTATCGGGAGCGCCGCCCATATGAAGGCCCTGCTTGGTCGCAAGCTCTACCAGTTCATCGGCCTCTTCCATATCGACAGCGAGGGGCTTTTCGGAGAAAACATGCTTTCCGGCAAGCAGCGCTGCCTTTGTAACATCAAAATGCTCATAGGGGCGGGTAAGGTTCAATACGACCTGTACCTCTTTGTCAGCAAAAGCATCATGCATGGTGGGATAGATTTTGGGAGTGATGGCCTTGACACCCTTTTCCTGCTGCTCTTTTACAAAAGCAACCGCCTTTTCAGCGCGCTCGGGGATAAGATCGCAGACACCTACAAGCTGGATCTCCTGAAAGGTCTCGGTGATGTTTTTAAGATAGATACCGCTTATTGCACCGCAGCCTATCATTGCAACATTGATCATAACGATCCTCCTTATAAAATAGCTTAAAAGACTATTTGTTTATGTTCTTACATCTAAATATTATAGCAATTTTGCGCAATATGCAAGCAGTTTTGAAAATCAGACAATTTTATACCATAAAGAACAATTTTTATACAATAAGCGCCTTTTTAAGGGTTTCCATCAAGCGGTACAACCCCGCCAAAGCTTTACAACAGCTAAAAATTATAATATAATTATATGATATCATTTATACTTGGAGGCCTTGGAGATGGATGCATCCGTACAGACAAAATCAATACATATCCTGCTCGACCTTCTGTCCGATTATAAGCGCGACGAGAGGCTTTCTTCAGCCCTTATCCGCGCAAAAGAGCTTTCTCAAAGCTCAGACAGGATCGCCCTTCAAGTACTCGATCTGATCGAAAGGCTGGATAAATACAATATCAAGCGCATCCGCAGAGAAGCGGTGGATTATGCAAAGCTTCTTTTGGATGTATCGGAAAATACCGATCCCGATATAAAGAAAAACGCAAGAAAGACCGCCGACAAAATTTTCATCGCATTCGTTTCCCGTCTTTTCAAGGACAGAGCGATGATGTTCGAGGTCGTAACATGGCAGGATATCTTCACCTGCATGGATGATATGCTCGCCGTATTGACAGGCGAGAAAAGCGAGGTAGCATAAATTGGCTGACAGAAGCAGGATCGTGATCTCGGATGAAGAGATCGCCCTTCAGGACGATTACGCAAGAAGGGTTTTAGAAATACAGGATTCAAGGATGGGTCATACCCGTACCTATTTTATCCGCACCTACGGCTGCCAGATGAACGAGCACGACTCCGAGCAGCTCGCCGGCTATCTGGTCGACATGGGCTACAGCGCCACCGACGACATAAGCAAAGCCGACCTCATAGTTTTCAACACCTGCTGCGTGCGCGACGGCGCAGAGCAGAAGGTTTACGGTCATCTTGGCGTTCTGAAAAGGTATATGGCTCAAAATCCCAACCTCATAATCTGCGTCTGCGGCTGCATGATGCAGCAGGAGGAAGCGGCAAAGACCGTGCGCGCCCGCTATCCGCATGTTAGGGTGATCTTCGGCACTCATAACCTCTATAAATTCCCCCAGCTGGTCTATGAATCCATAACCGGCAACAGAAGGATATTCGAACTTGAGGACAACCCCGAAGGGCATATCGCCAAAAGCCCGCCCGTTGTCAGGGAAAGCGGCATAGTTGCATACACGACCATAATGTACGGCTGCAACAATTTCTGTTCCTACTGCATAGTGCCCTATGTGCGCGGCAGAGAGCGTTCAAGGGATATTGAGGACATCATGCGCGAGCTTTATTCCTTGAAGGAAAGCGGCGCAAAGGAAGTTATGCTGCTTGGGCAGAACGTAAACTCCTACGGCAAGGACATTCAGGGCGCAAGCTTTGCTGACCTCATAAAAAAAGTGGACGAGGTCGGCATAGATCGCGTGCGCTTTATGACCAGCCACCCCAAAGACCTCTCAGACGAAGTCCTTGATGTTATGGCCGGTTCAAAGCATATCGCCCATCATCTGCATCTGCCCGTACAGTCCGGTTCCAACAGAGTGCTTGAAGCCATGAACAGGCATTATACTGTCGATAAATATCTGGGCATAATAGAAAGGGCGAAAAAGCTCATGCCCGATATCGGTATCACCACCGATATAATCGTAGGCTTCCCCGGCGAGACCGAAAAAGAATACGAGGAAACGCTCGATCTTATCAGAACCGTAGGCTATGACAGCGCCTTTACCTTCAAGTATTCGCCAAGGAAAGGCACCCCCGCGGCAAGTATGCCCGACCAGATATCCGAGGAAGAAAAGACCCGCAGGATAACAAAGCTCATAAAGGTTCAGGACGAGATCACATTCAGGATACACGAAAGCCTTGTTGGCACAACTCAGAAGGTGCTGACTCTTGGCAAGAGCAAGCACGACGAAGGCGCGCTCTCGGGAAAGCTTGAGCGCGGCATCACCATCAATTTTGACGGAAGCGACGCCCTCATAGGCGAGTTTGCCGATGTTAAGATAACCAAAGCAAAGCACAATACGCTATACGGCGCTGTGATAGATAACTAAATTTTAAGGAGATATGTAAAATGGACGCAGTATTCAATAAGACTCAGGAACTCGGCGCGGCTCTTTTGGAGACCGAAGCATACGCTCAAATGCAGCAGGCAGAGGAAAACTTTGCCAAGGACGAAGCAGCTCAGGCTCTGCTCAACGAGTACGGTTCCCTTCAGGCTCAGATCGGCGCTGCTCTGGAAGCAGAGGAAGCTGATCCCGCAAAGATCAACCAGCTCAACGACCGCGTGCTCGAGATCCAGCAGGAGCTCTACGAGAACTCCGCTTTCATCGCCGTCAACGAAGCAAGAGAGAACTTTGCCCGCATCATCAATCAGGTAAATCAGATCTTGAAGTTCATGATCACCGGTGAAGTTGATTCCCCCGAAGAGGGCGGCTGCACCGAGGATATGTGCGCCTCCTGCGGCGGTCACTGCCACGGTCACTGATAAAAACAATATGCCTGCCGCGCTTTGGCGGCAGGCAGTTTCCGTAAAACACATATATTTCCTTCTTTTTTGAAACCGGAGGTTGCGATCACATGCCCCTTTCCCCGATGATGCAGCAATACCTGAAAATTAAACAGGAAAACAGCGACTGTATTATCCTTTTCCGTCTGGGCGATTTCTACGAGATGTTCTTTGACGATGCGATAGAGATATCCAAGGCGCTGGAACTGACGCTCACCGGCCGCGACTGCGGCCTTGAAGAGCGCGCTCCCATGTGCGGCGTTCCCTATCACGCTGTAGATACCTATGTGGCAAGAATGATAGAACTTGGCTACAGGGTAGCAATATGCGAACAGCTCCAGGATCCCAAAACGACAAAGGGTCTGGTCGACCGCGGAGTCACCCGCATAATAACCCCGGGAACGCTCAGAGAGCAAAGCCTTTTGAGCGAGACCAAGAACAATTACCTTCTCTATGTCTTTGCCCGCCAGGGCGAGATCGGTCTTGCTTACTGCGATATATCAACTGGCGAGCTCATTCTTGAGCAGATCAAAAATCAGCAGGCGCTGGTCGATTCCGTTTTCCGCATCGACCCCGCCGAGATACTTTCAAACGAAGCCGCAGCCTTCATGCTCACAGGTCTTGCAGGCAAAAAGCCGAGAGTCTATACCCCCGATATGGATTCAAGGCAGGCTTACAATAAGCTAAAAGAGCTGGTCGGTGAAGAAAGTGCTGTCAAGGCAAAAGACAAGCGCGCCTGCGTTTTGGCATCCGGGGCGCTACTCAATTACCTTGATTACACCCAAAAAGGTGCGCAGACGGGCATCACCAATCTTACCCTTTACTCCAACACCCGCCATATGGTGCTTGACCCCAACGCAATGCGCAATCTGGAGCTGACCTCTCCTTTATACGGAGAGGACAGATCGGGCACTCTTTTTACTCTTTTGAACAAATGCGCCTGTTCTATGGGTGCAAGAACGCTCAGAGGTTATATCGAAAACCCGCTTTGCGATATCGAAGCCATAAATCAAAGGCTTGACGCAGTAGCCGAGCTTGCTTCCGATTATGTTGCCTCAAGCACCTTAAAAACGCATATCGGCGAAATTTATGATATCGAGCGCCTTTCCTCAAAGATAGCATTCGGCACCCTGAACGGAAGGGACTGCATCGCACTATCCAAATCACTCAAAAACCTGCCGGGCATAAGATCACAGTTGCTTGACAAAAACAGCGCGCTTTTATCCGCTATCCTTCAGGATCTGGATGAGCTTGACGATGTTGTCGATCTTATCGACCGCGCAATCAGCCTTGACGCACCCATCACCATAACCGAGGGCGGCGTGATCAAGGAAGGCTATAACGCCGAGGCGGACAGGCTTCGCGATATCTCCAAAAACGGCGTCAGCTATATACGCGATCTTGAACAGCAGGAGCGCGAGCTGACTGGCATCAAAAACCTCAAGATCGGCTATAACAGGGTGTTCGGCTATTATATCGAGGTCACCAAGAGCCAGTACGAGCTGGTACCTTTGCGCTATACCAGAAAGCAGACCCTTGCCACAGCCGAAAGATATGTAACAAAAGAGTTAAAGGAGCTTGAAGACAGCGTAACCTCTGCACAGGAAAAGCTGATGAAGCTTGAATATCAGCTCTTTACCGATATAAGGGATAAGCTCTATGCAAACCTTTCGCGAATAAAGCAGACCGCAGGCGCGGTAAAGGAGCTCGACGCACTCAACGCCCTTGCCATCTGTGCAACCTCATATGATTACGTTCGCCCCGACCTGCACACAGGCTACGAAACGATAATAAAGGATGGCCGCCATCCCGTAATAGAGCAGACAGGCAGCGAAAGCTTTGTGCCCAACGACGTGACTTTGACAGAGGATGAACGCCTGCTGGTCGTAACAGGTCCGAACATGGCAGGTAAATCGACCTACATGCGGCAGGTGGCGCTCATCACGCTTATGGCGCATATAGGCTCCTTCGTTCCCGCAAGCTATGCAAAAATATCCCTGACAGATAAGATATTTACAAGGATTGGCGCTTCCGACAACATAAGCGCGGGTCAGTCCACCTTTATGGTCGAGATGACCGAGCTTTCCGATATACTCAAAAACGCCACCGAGCGCTCGCTGCTCATCCTCGACGAGATAGGCAGAGGCACCAGCACCTTTGACGGAATGGCGATAGCATGGGCAGCGGTCGAGCATATTTCAAACCGCAAAAAGCTGGGCGCCAAAACCCTTTTTGCGACCCATTATCACGAGCTTTCCGAGCTTGAAGGCAGCCTTGAAGGCGTTGTAAACTACCGCATAGATGTAAAAGAGCACGGCAGCGAGATAATTTTCCTCAGGAAGATAATGCGCGGCGGCGCTGACCGCAGCTTCGGCGTTCAGGTCGCGGCAATGTCCGGGCTGCCCAAGGGACTTGTCAGGCGCGCGATGGAAATAATGGCACGCCTTGAAGCAAGGGATATAAACCAGAAGGCCATCGGCGCGACCTTGCTCGACGATCCCAAACCCAAGGGCGGTCAGATGGATTTCATGGCAGTGCCCTATATTGAACTTGCAAACGAGCTTGCAGCCATCGATGTCAATTCCATGACCCCGATGGACGCGCTCAACACTCTGTACCGTATCGTGGAGAAAGCAAAACTCATATGAGCGACAGGATCGATTCCATAAAAGTTCTCGATATAGCGACTTCCAACCGTATAGCGGCGGGCGAGGTCGTAGAACGCCCAGCATCGGTGGTAAAAGAGCTGGTGGAAAATTCGCTGGACGCGGGTGCGTCGGCGATAACCGTTCAGATAACCGACGGCGGCATCACAAGGATAAGGGTCACGGACAACGGCAAGGGTATCCCACCTTCCGACGTGCGCCTTGCTTTTGAGCGCCATGCCACCAGCAAGATCATATCAGGCGACCCTCTGACCGATATAGGCACTCTCGGCTTCAGGGGCGAGGCTCTGCCCTCCATCGCCGCAGTCACAAAGCTCAAGCTGACCACCAGAGTCCGCGGCGGAGACGAAGGCGTTTCCATATCCATAGAAGGCGGCAGGATAACCGATATGCGCGCGGCAGGCTGCCCGCAGGGCACCACCGTTATTGCAGAAGACCTTTTTTTCAACACCCCCGCAAGGAAGAAATTCTTAAAGCGCCCCGCTACCGAAGGCGGTCTTGTGTCCGACGTTATGACTCAGCTCGCCCTTTCCCGCCCGGATATCGCTTTCAAGTTCATAATGAACGACCGTAATGTTTTCCAGACTCCCGGCGATGGAAAGCTTAAAAGCGCGGTGTTCACCATATTCGGCAGCGCCACCCTTTCGGATATGCTGGAAGTGCACGGACAGTCCGGCTATGTAAAGGTTGACGGCTTCATCGGCACAAAAGGTGCGACCAGAGGCACAAGGCAGTATGAGCTGACCTTTGTAAACGGCAGAAGCGTAAGAAGCCCCATCATCTATCAGGGACTTGAAGCCGCGCTGAAAGAGCGCATTATGATAGGGCGCTATCCCATGTGCGCCATAAACATTACCGTTCCCATGAACACGGTCGATGTAAACTGCTCTCCCGCAAAAACGGAGGTCAGGTTCGCCGATGAGGAATATGTGCGTCAGGCGGTGTACGATATAGTCGCCAACGCCTATGCCCCCAACATAAATTCGAGCATCATGAGCTCCATAATCGGCATCAAAGAGCCCTTGCCCGAAAACAGAGCGATAAGCGATGTCAGCGAGCCCGCTGTAAAGGCAGCGATCAAAGAAGACCCTAAGATCGATATCAAGGAAAACTCAAAGACTTTGGATGAAAAAGAGCCTGAGCGGAAGCAGAGCCTAAGCGCGCAGGAAGAAAAGGCAGCCCATGTTTCGTATCGCCCTTACCAAAAATCCGAAGAAGGCGTGTTTGACTCTCTCCCGCAAAAAAGGGTCATGCGCGACAGCCTGTTTTCCTTCACTCCCCCGCCCGCGCCCGTTATCCAGGCGCCCAAAGAGGACCCGCAGCCTGCGGCTCAGCCTCAACCGATAATTACGGAAGAAGCTTTCCCTGCGCAGCAGATGCTCATTGCTGAAGAAGATATAAAAATGCCAGATTACACCGTTTTCGGGCAGGCTATGGATACGTATATCTTCATCGCCTGCGGTCAGAGCGTTTTTGTGCTCGACCAGCATGCAGCGCATGAAAGGCTTTTGTTCGATAAGTTTTCCAAGCAGCTCTTGGGCGGCGATCCGCCTGCGCAGAAGCTCCTGACTCCCATGATCTTCGATGTGTCCGCAATGGACAAGCAGCGCATACTGGATAATGCACAGGTTTTGCACGACGCTGGCTTTGAGGTCGAAGAATTCGGTCCTTTGGCCATAAAGCTCTCCAGCGCGCCCATGATACTTGGGCAGCCGCAGGTCTCGTCGTTCTTTACCGATTTTGTCGACAGGCTCGATACCCTCTCGGACATAAGGGAGCCCGAAAACAAGCGTATGAGCATAATAAAGCTCGCCTGCAGGAAAGCGATAAAAGCGGGCGACAGGCTCACAAAGCAGGAGATCGATGCGCTTTTGCGTCAGCTGCTTTTGTCAGACAGCCCGCCCACCTGCCCCCACGGCAGACCGATTTTTATCGAAATCACTCAAAAGGAACTGGAAAAGCGCTTCCGCCGCGTGACCTAAAACAGAAAGAACATGCATGATATAGTTATAATCACAGGCCCTACCGCTACAGGCAAAAGCGACAGCGCCGTTGAATTTGCAAAAAAGTTCAACGGCGAGATAGTTTCGGCGGACTCCATGCTGGTATACAAAGGCATGAACATCGGCACCGCAAAGCCTACCTTCGATCAACTGGCATCAGTTCCCCATCACATGGTGGACGTCGCCGACCCGAAAGAGGATTTTTCCGCCGCGCTATGGCAAAAGGGTGCAATCTGCGCCATCGACGATATAATAAGCCGAGGAAAGCTGCCCGTGATAGTTGGCGGTACGGGGCTTTATGTGCGCTCTGTGCTTTATCCCATGGATTTTGCGGGCGCAAAGAGCGATGATTCCGTGCGCGAAAAATGGGAAAAATATCTTAAAGAAAACGGCCCCGAGCTTCTTCACGATGAGCTAAAAAAGGTCGACCCCGATGAAGCCGAAAAACTGCCCGTCGGCGACACAAGGCGCACCATACGCGCACTTGAAATATTTGAGCTCACAGGCAAAAGCAAGACTCAAACCGTACTTGAAGACAGGATGCGTCCTCCCAGATACAATGCGCTCACCATGGCGGTCGATATGCCAAGGGACGTGCTTTATGACCGCATCAACAGGCGAGTTGACATTATGGTAAAAGACGGGTTGGTCGAGGAAGTCAAAGCGCTTTTGGACAGCGGCGTGCCTAAAAACGCCACCTCCATGCAGGGACTTGGCTATAAAGAGATCGCCATGTACCTGAACATGGAGCTGACGCTGGAGGAAGCGCTGGAGCTGCTCAAGCGCAAAACCCGCAATTTTGCCAAAAGACAGCTCACATGGTTCAGAAGGTATGACGATATAATCTGGCTCCACGCCGATAAAAACGTCGAAAAAAGCGAAATGCTGGCTTTCTTTGCCGAAAATCACTCGCGCGGATAATATTGTGATACCATATTTATCGCACCACAGATATACTTAAAGGAGCGATAGAAATGGCAAAGACATACAACCTTCAGGACGTGATCTTAAACAACGTGCGCAAAGAGCGTCAGCTCATCACCCTGCACCTGATAAGCGGGCTTCCGCTTCGGGGTTATGTGCGCGCGTTTGATAATTTTGTAATACTTCTGGACTCTCCGGAGGGGCGGCAGATGATGATATACAAACACGCTGTATCCACTCTCACCCCGCCGCGTCCCGTGACATATACAGATAAGGACGAGGGATATGAACGAATTGATTCTCAAGGCTCAGCAAGCCCTGAACCCGCTTTTTTCAGAGCTTGACGAAATCGAAGCCATAAACACCCAAAGGGTTCTTGATGCTTTTCAGGAAGAGCGCATCTCAAGCCAGCATTTCGCGCCAAGCCTTGGCTACGGCTACGACGATATAGGCAGGGATTCCTATGAGCGCGTGCTCAGTAGGATTTTCGGCTGCGAAGCCGCCCTTGCAAGACCTTCGATAGCCTCGGGCACCCACGCGCTTGCTATCGCCCTCTTTGGCGTTCTGCGCCCCGGCGATACCATGCTCTCCGTTACCGGCAAACCCTATGACACCCTTGAAGAGGTCATAGGTATATCCGGCGACGATGATGCATCCCTTAAATGCTACAATATCGCCTATAAGCAGGTCGATCTGAAGGACGGGCATATGGATATACCCGCAATAATCGACGCGCTTTCCGATAAGTCCATAAAGCTTGTCACCATGCAGCGTTCCTGCGGCTATGAGGTCAGACCCACCTTGACCATCGAAGATATCGAAAAGGCGGCAAAGGCCATAAAGGAAGTCCGCCCGGATGTTGATATCATGGTAGACAACTGCTACGGCGAGTTTACCGATATCAAGGAACCCACCATGGTGGGCGCGGATATGATGTGCGGCTCAATGATAAAGAACCCCGGCGGCGGCATAGCCCCCACGGGCGGCTATATCGCGGGCAAAAAGCGCCTTATAGACAAGTGCGCCACTCGCCTGACCTGCCCAGGCATAGGCGCCGAGGTCGGCAGCTACGCCGCGAGCTATCAGCCCTTCTTCCAGGGTCTTTTCCTTGCGCCCCATGTGGTCATGCAGGCGGTGCGCGGCGCGATGCTCTGCGCAGCCGTGTTTGAGGATATGGGCTATACCGTCTATCCCCCCTCCACTCAGAAGCGCAGCGATATCATTCAGGCGATAGTGCTTGGCAGCGGCGAAAAGCTCTGCGCCTTTTGCAGAGCAGTTCAGGCAGCCTCCCCCGTGGAAGGCTATGTAGTTCCCGAGCCCTGGGACATGCCCGGCTACACCCATCAGGTCATCATGGCAGCCGGCACCTTCATTCAGGGCGCATCCATAGAGCTCAGCGCCGACGGCCCCATGCGCGAGCCCTACGCAGCCTACCTACAGGGCGGCCTTACCTACACCCACGTAAAACTCGCCCTTGAAAGGATCATAAACGAACTCAAGGCAATAGAAGAATAAAACAAAGGCGGCGAATGAGTCATTCGCCGCCAATTTATTTGCACTTATTCGGTTATCTTCTTTACCTTAAACACCCTGCCGTCGGTATCGACGGTCATTTTCTTGATCACAACGGGCTTTTTAAGGCTTTCGTATTCGTCGATCTCCATCTGAGCGATCTCGTCGAATATCTCCAGACCCTCTATTACATAGCCAAAGGCTGCATAATAGCCGTCAAGGGAGGCTTCGCTGTATTGATCGTCTACCACAACGAAGAACTGACTGCCTGCGCTGTCGTATTCCTGAAGCCTTGCCATGGAAATAACGCCGCGCTCGTGACTTATAAAGTTCTTGGTCCTTTGGTCGTTTGCATAGAACTCGCCCTTGATGGTGTAACCGGGGCCGCCCGAGCCGTCGCCTTTGGGGTCGCCGCCCTGAACTATGGCATTGCGGCTGACCCTGTGGAAGGTAAGTCCGTCATAAAAGCCGCTCTCTATAAGGGTAACAAAATTTGCAACCGTATTTGGCGCCACATCGGGCAAAAGCTCGATAGTGGCCTTGCGTCCGTCCTCAAACTCCATTGTGACCACGGGGTTGGGTATCTTTTCACAGCCCATAAGGGACATGGCAAAGCAGAATATGAGCAAAACACAAACCAATTTTTTAATCATATTATTCCTCCGGTATATATTGGCGCATTGACGAAGCGCATATTTATCAATATAATTATAGCATAAGGAGGTGTGTTTATGGAATACCTTGTTTCATTTCTTGAAGGCATCATAACATTCGTATCCCCCTGTCTTTTGCCCATGCTGCCAGTTTATGTTTCGTATTTTGCGGGCGGCTTTGATGAGCATAAAAAAGCTCATGCGCTCAAAAACGCGCTTGGTTTCGTTCTTGGCTTTACCGTGACCTTCATGCTCATGGGCGCGCTTTCCGGCACGGTGGGCTCATTCCTCATAAAATACCAGACGATAGTGAACATCATCACCGGCGCGATAGTCATCGTATTCGGTCTTAACTTCTGCGGAGTCATAAACATCGCCTTTCTGAACATGAGCTCAGGCGCAAGGTTCAACAAAAAAGATCCCGGCTTTGTTTCCTCCCTCATCTTCGGCGCGGTGTTTTCGATCAGCTGGACGCCCTGCGTGGGTGCGTTCCTTGGCAGCGCGCTCATGCTCGCATCCCAGAGCGCAAGCGCCTTAAAGGGTGTGCTCATGCTTCTGACCTATTCGCTGGGTCTTGGAATACCCTTTATCATAAGCGCTGTGCTTATCGATAAGCTCAAAGCGGCGTTTGATTTCATCAAGCGCAATTACAAGACCATCAACCTTATCTGCGGCATTTTCCTCATCATTGTCGGTTTGCTTATGATGACGGGGCTTATGGGCAGATTTATGACCTTGCTTTCATAAAAGGAGACACATATGCAGGAAAACGCAGGCGCAAACAAAAACAGCAAAAAATCCCTTATCATAGTGCTCATGCTGCTTATCGTACTTATCGCGGGCGCAGCTGTGCTGTATAAAACCCTGTCCGACGATGCCCAAAAGCAGAACACTTCCTCAGCATCAAGCGAGGAAGCGCAGGACGCCCCCGATTTTACCGTATACGATAAAGATGATAATCCGGTTACCCTTTCTTCCTTTGAAGGCAAGCCCACCATCGTCAATTTCTGGGCGAGCTGGTGCGGTCCCTGCAAAGCGGAGATGCCCGATTTTGAAAAGCTCTATCAGGAGCTCGGCGGTGAGATCAATTTTGTTATGGTAAACCTCACCGACAATTCTCAGGAGACAAAGAAAAGCGCCCTCGAATTCATATCCGAGAGCGGCTATACTTTCCCCGTGTATTTTGACAGCGACTTAAACGCCGCCTACACCTACGGTGTATCCGGCATCCCCATGACGCTGTTCATAAACAGCGAAGGCAAGCTGATCGCAGGTGCAAAGAGCATGATAGACGAGGATATTCTGCTTGAGGGTATAGACCTTATAAGCGATTAAAGGTTTATGTAATATTCAAATACCCTTCCGTATCTTTTGAACCCGACCGATTCATAGAGCTTCCTTGCGGGGGTATTATCTCCTTCGGTGCTCACATAAATAAAATCCAGCCCTTTTTGCCGCATAAGAAAAATGCCGTGCAGAAGGGCTTTTTTCATTATGCCCCTTCTTCTGAATTCCTTTATCGACGCAGCGGGTTCCACAAGCGCGGTCAAACTGTTTTCGTCAAACCAAAAGCCGATGTAGCCCGCCATCTGCCCGCTTTCATTATCGCGGACAACAAGATCGACCGCGTTTTTGTAATATGGGCTGTCCATCAGCGCTTTATACATTTTGGAGCTTATCCGCTGCGAAGTTGCAAGCGCGGAATGATATGCGCGCTCCTCAAGGTCATCCAAAGTCAGCTTGGCAATGCTTTCATTCTCCCATACGGGCAAAGGTGTATCCGTGTTTTTCAGGTCAAAAACATACTGAGCCCTGCTTTCATTGCCCTTTATAAAGCGCAGCGAATCCAGAGCATCCAAAAGCTTTTTATCGCGGATATTTGCGTTTATCCTGACCCGCTTGCTCTTGCCCAGAGCGTTCAGCACCGACAAAATGATATCGCGATAATATTCTTTTTTATCATCTGAGAGGGAAATATCGATCGCGGCGCTGTTTTGCGAAGCTTCCACTGACAGAAAGCCCACACACTCATCGTTTTCCATCACAAGGTAGCCGTAGTCAAAAAAATCCGACGCGCCGCTGCCGAACATATAACGGTCAAATATAAGACCTCCAATGTGGCTGTGCCAGTGCGCCGGATCGGCTTTTACCTTTGATGACTCAAACCTGAGCGCCGCTAAAAAATCCGCCTCTAAGCGGGCTTTTTTCAGCGACAATGCCATACAGCCTTATTCCTCCAGAGCTGAAGTGCAATGGGGGCAGCGGGTGGCTTCGATAGCGATCTCGCTTTTGCAGAAGGGGCAGACCTTGGTGGTGGGCTCGGGCTCGGGTGCGGGCTCCTCTTCTGCCTTGCGGTGCATATTGTTGATGCCCTTTACCATCAGGAAAATAGCAAAGGCAATAACGATGAAGTTAAAGATAACAGAGAGCAGATTGCCGTAGTTAAGCACTGCCACGCCCGCCTCGGTAGCCTCTGCCAGAGTTGCATACTCGTTGCCATCCATAGCAATGAAAAGGTTTTCAAAGCTGATGTTCTTGGTGAGGGGGGAGAGCAGAGGAAAAATGATATCGTTTACAACGGAAGTGGTGATCTTACCGAAAGCGCCGCCGATGACTACGCCGACCGCAAGGTCAACAACGTTGCCGCGCATGGCAAAAGCCTTGAATTCGGAAAAGAAACCTCCGACTTTTTCTTTTGCAGCCATTTTATTGCCTTCTTTCTTCAAATTTGTTATATTCATTTTATAATGCATCCAATATATTGTCAACTTGAAATTGCCCCGATATATACATACAAAAAAACACATATTGCAAAAGGGCACGGGCGCAGCCTTGGCAGATTGATGAAGCTTAACATAAAACAAACGCCCGAATTTGCCATATTATGCGAATTTTGTTATAATATGGTTTGGAGATGGTTTGACCATGATGTACATAATCGCGAACAAGACCGCAGGACATGGTCTTGCAGCAAAAATTTTAGTTGAAGTTACAAATTTTATGAAAACAACCGGTGAGGAATTTACGGTTTTGACCACAGATTATCCCGGTCACAGCACTTTGCTTGCAAAAAAAGCAGCTAAGGATAACGCCAAGGCAGTGTTCGTTCTGGGCGGTGACGGCACCATAAGCGAAGCAGCGCAGGGGCTTGCGGGCACAGGAGTGCCCATGGGCATCATTCCCGCCGGTACCGGCAATGATATAATCCGCGCGCTGAACATTCCCAAAGACCCGTTAGATGCGCTGAAGTTTCAGCTTGACATGAAGCCCAGAAAGATGGATATAGTCGATGCAAACGAGCGAACCTTTATAAACGTGGCGGGAACCGGCTTTGATGTTGAGACCCTTATCTGGACGGAGAAGTTCCGCCGCAAGCTTAAGATACGCGGAATGATTCCTTACTTTCTGGGGCTCGTCTGCACCATCGTGACCCACAAGGATATCGATATCGAGCTGACCTTGGACGGTAATACAAGGCAGATCCGCGCCCTGATCCTGACCGTTGCAAACGGCAGCTGGTTCGGCGGCGGCATGCATGTTGCCAAGGATGCAAGGGTCGATGACGGGCTTTTGGATGTAATGCTTATCCATCCGATCCCCAAATGGAAGATCCCCTTCCTCCTTCCCGCGTTCCTGACAGGCGAGGTTGCAAAATACAGTTTTGTTGAGCTCACCCGCTGTAAAAAGGTATCGGTAAAGAGAAAAGGGCAGATCATCAACCTTGACGGCGAGCTGCACAACATAGACTCGATGGATTTTTCTGTTCGCCCGGGTCAGATCACGCTTATGAGATAAAAAAAGCGGCACATTTACACGTATTTTGTAAATGTGCCGTTGCTTTTTTTATGTTTAGGGTATATAATGTATTCAGACTGTAAATTTGTTACCTTTTTCTATTTCTGAAAGGATGAATAACATTGGCTACTTTTGTCATAATGCCCAAACAGGGTCAGTCTGTCGAAAGCTGCATCATCACCAAATGGCTCAAAAAGGAAGGCGACGCGGTTAAAGCCGGCGAGATCCTTTTTGCCTACGAGACCGACAAGGCTTCCTTCGAAGAAGAAGCAAAGCTTGACGGTGTGATGTTAAAGCTCCTGGCAGAAGAAGGCGACGACGTTCCCTGCCTTGAAAACGTATGCATCATAGGCGAAGCCGGCGAGGACATCTCCTCCATGCTCTCTTCAGATGCTCCCAAGGCTGAGGAAAAGCCCGCCGAGGAAGCAAAGACCGAAACCGTTGAAGTAAAGGCCGCAGCACCCGCTGTCCGCGAATCCGTCGCAGGCGTTCCCGTATCTCCCAGAGCCCGCAACACCGCAGCAAGGCTGGGCGTTGATCCCACTCAAGCCGTTCCCACCGGCGCAGAGGGCAGAGTTATCGAGCGCGACGTTCTTGCGCTTGCCGAAGCACTGCGCAAGGCCCCCGCACCGGCTGTCGAAGAAGCACCCGCTGCCGCTCCCGCTGTTCAGGCTGCCGCTCCTGTGGCTGCATATGTGGACAAGCCCCTGCCCAACGTAAGGAAGGTCATTGCAAAGGCGATGATGAACTCTCTGCAGTCCACCGCTCAGCTGACCCACACCGTTTCCTTCGATGCTACCGAAATTCTTGCAATGCGCGCAAGGTGCAAGGCAAGTCAGGATCCCGATATCGCCGGCATCACCATCGGCGATCTTATCCTCTACGCCGTTTCCCGCACTCTGCCCGCTTACGAGTCTTTGAACGCTAACCTCAACGGCGATACCCTCAGGGTGTTCAATGATGTAAACCTTGGCGTTGCGGTCGACACTCCCAGAGGTCTTTTGGTTCCCACCGTATTTGCAGCCGATAAGCTGAGCCTTGTTGAGCTTTCCAAGGCGGTCAAGGATCTTGGCAATCAGGCCAAAGCAGGCACCATCAACCCCGATAAGCTCCGCGGCGGTTCCTTTACCGTTTCCAACCTCGGCGGTTTCGGAGTCGAGCATTTCACCCCCGTCATCAACGCTCCCCAGACCGGTATTTTAGGCGTATGCGCACCCGTTGACAGGGTACGTCAGGGCAAAAACGGCATTGAGCTTTACAAGTCCATCAGCCTGTGCCTGACCTACGATCACAGAGCACTTGACGGCGCTCCCGCCACCAGGTTCCTCGTCGATCTCAAGAAAAACCTTGAAAACTTCACCTTCCTGCTCATGAAATAAGAGAGGATAAATATAATGGCTGAAAATAAGATTTATGATATCCTTGTCATCGGCGGCGGTCCTGCAGGTTATGTTGCAGCCGAGCGCGCAGGTCACAAGGGCAAGAGCGTCTGTCTGTTTGAAAAGCGCGCCCTCGGCGGCGTCTGCTTAAACGAAGGCTGCATCCCTTCCAAATCCCTGCTCAACAGCGCCAAGATCTACGAAAACGCAAAAGACGGCGAGGAATTCGGCGTATTTACCGATGATATCAAGCTCGATCACAAAAAGGTCATGGAGCGCAAGGAAAAGGTCATCAAAAAGCTGGTTGCAGGCGTCGGTTTCCAGATGAAAGGCGCTCATGTAAACGTGGTTTACGGAACGGCTATGATTGAGGGCAAAAACGGCAATACCTTTCAGGTTTCCTGCAACGGTGAAAATTATGAGGGCAAAAACCTCATAATCGCAACCGGCTCTTCCCCCTCCCTGCCCCCCATCCCCGGCCTTAAGGAGAGCATCGAAAACGGCTTTGCGCTCACTAACCGCGAGGTTCTTTCTCTTCCCGAGGTCCCCGCTCGTCTGGCTGTAGTCGGCGGCGGCGTTATCGGTCTTGAAATGGCTGCCTATTATTCCGTGGCAGGCTCCAAGGTGACCGTACTTGAAATGCTCGACCATATCGCAGGTCCCACCGAGTCCGAGCTTTCCGCAGCGCTGCTGAATAAGCTCAAGAAGGACGGCGTAGAATTCATGCTGGGCGCAAGGGTCACCGCAATAGGCGATCAAAAGGTCTCCTCCGACAAGGGCGATGTACCCGCAGACAAGGTGCTCGTTTCCATCGGCAGGCGCGCCAACACCTCCGGTTTCGGTCTTGAAAAGCTGGGCGTATATCTTGAGCGCGGCAATATCGTGACCGACGAGCGCGGCAGGACCAACATCCCCGGCGTATATGCAGCGGGCGATGTAAACGGCAAAATGATGCTGGCTCACGTTGCATACCGCGAGGCAGAGGTTTGCGTAAACGACATCTGCGG
The DNA here is from genome assembly GCA_015056005.1 of Clostridiales bacterium. Lineage (GTDB taxonomy): Bacteria > Bacillota > Clostridia > Christensenellales > UBA1750 > SIG373. The sequence goes on along the minus strand of SVHB01000006.1, from coordinate 9,693 downwards.
CGAAAGCGATTTCATGCGCTATGATGCGGTTCCCTCCGTTATCTATACCCATCCCGAAATCGCGACCGTAGGTCACAGCCTTGAGGGTGCAAAAAATGCGGGTTATGACGCTTCCGAGCACAAGCTGCCCATGGCATACGCGGGCAGATACGTTGCCGAAAACAAAGATGACGGCTTCTGCAAGGTCGTTATCGACAACAAAACCAGAAGGATCCTGGGCATCCACATTTACGGCAATTACGCAAGCGAGATCATCCACTCCGGCGCGGCGCTTATCGAGAACCGTCTGCGCGTTGAGGATGTAAAGCAGATCATATTCCCTCATCCGACCGTAAGCGAGATCATCCGCGAGGTCATCTTCTCCATCAAGTAACAAAGTTTTCGAAAGGAGCTTTTCCATGCCTAAATCTCAATACTTAGATCCCGTACGCATGCGCGAGCCGAGCACCATCTCCTTTAAGGACATCGAGGTCAACACCTATCAGAAGACCGTGTCCGACGAGCTGAACAACTTCACCAAGGAAGAGTTCATGCGCATCTATCACGACATGGCCATGATCAGAGAGTTTGAGACCATGATCAACCTGATCAAGACCACCGGCGAATATCACGGCATTCCCTACAATCATCCCGGTCCCGCCCATCTTTCCATGGGTCAGGAAGCAAGCGCCGTCGGTCAGGCATACACTCTGACCATCGAAGACCATATTTTCGGTTCTCACAGAAGCCACGGCGAAATCCTTGCCAAGGGCATGAGCGCCATCAACCAGCTTTCCGATGACGAGCTGATGAAGATCATGCGCGAGTTCTTCGACGGCGAAGTTCTGCGCATCGTTGAAGGCAGAGGTCAGTCTTCCGTAAAAGAACTGGCTCTGGACTTCCTCATTTACGGCACCATGGCTGAAATTTTCGCTCGCCGCACCGGTTTCAACCGCGGTCTGGGCGGCTCCATGCACGCTTTCTTCACCCCCTTCGGCATCTACCCCAACAACGCTATCGTCGGCGGTTCCGGCACCATCGCAGCCGGCGCTGCACTGTATAACAGAGTAAACCACAAGAAGGGCATCGTTGTTGCCAACATCGGCGACGGTTCTCTGGGCCGCGGCCCCGTTCTTGAGGCTCTCAACTTTGCCTGCATGGATCAGATCAAGAAGCTTTGGGACGAATCCCTTGGCGGCGGTCTGCCCCTCATCTTCAACGTATTCAACAACCAGTACGGCATGGGCGGCCAGACCAACGGCGAAACCATGGGTTACGAGGTTGCCGCACGTCTGGGCGTTGGCTTTGCCGCAAACCAGATGCATGCTGAGCGCGTTGACGGTTTCAATCCTCTTGCAGTTATCGACGCTATGCGCCGCAAGAAGGAGATCGCACTCAAGGGCGAAGGTCCCGTTCTTCTGGACGTTCTCACCTACCGCTTCGCGGGTCACAGCCCCTCCGACTCCTCTTCTTACCGCACCAAGGAAGAGATCCAGGCGTGGCAGGAATACGATCCTCTCAAGACCTTCCGCGCACAGCTGGTTCTTGCCGGCGTTGCAACCGAAGCGGAATGCGACGCAGTGCTTGAGTCCGTTGCAGCAGTGGCTGAAAAGAACCTGCGCCTTGCAATTGACGACACCGTATCTCCCCACATCAATCCCGTTGATATCGAGGATCTCATGTACTCCGACGAGAAGGTCGACGCGTTTGACGATCGTCCCGCCGAGGTTCTTGCTCCTATCGAGGAATGCCCCCGCGTTCAGGCTATTGCCAAGAAGGAACGCTACGGCTACGACAAGGACGGCAAGCTGGTCTCCAAGAACAAGGTTTATCAGCTGCGCGACGGTCTGTTCGAGGCCATCATCGATCGTTTCTACAAGGATCCCACCCTTGTTGCATACGGCGAAGACAATCGTGACTGGGGCGGCGCATTTGCCGTATACCGCGGTCTGACCGAGGTCATCCCCTATCATCGTTTCTTCAACGCTCCCATTTCCGAAAGCGCTATCGTCGGCTCCGCAGTCGGTTACGCAATGTGCGGCGGCAGAGCTCTGGTAGAGCTTATGTACTGCGACTTCCTCGGCTGCGCCGGTGACGAAATCTTCAACCAGATGGCCAAATGGCAGGCAATGAGCGCCGACGTGCTCAAGATGCCCCTCGTTCTGCGCGTTTCCGTCGGCAGCAAGTACGGAGCACAGCATTCTCAGGACTGGTCTGCGCTCACCGCTCACATCCCCGGCCTGAAGGTCGTATTCCCCGCAACTCCCTACGATGCAAAGGGTCTGATGGCAAGCGCTCTGCACGGCACCGACCCCGTCATCTTCTTCGAGAGCCAGAGGCTTTACGATTACGGCGAACTCTTCCACGAGGGCGGCGTTCCCGAGGGTTACTATGAGATCGAGATCGGCAAGCCCGATATCAAGGTTGCCGGCACCGATGTTACCATCCTTTCCATCGGCTCCACCCTGTACCGCGTCATGGACGCTGTCAAGGAGCTCAAGGACAAGCACGGCATCTCCGCCGAGGTCATCGACGCTCGTTCCCTCGTTCCTTTCGATTATGATCTCGTTGTCGAGTCCGTCAAGAAGACCGGCAAGATCATCATCACCGGCGATTCCTGCGCCCGCAACTCCTTCATGAGCGAACTTGCCCGCAATATCTCCGAGCTGTGCTTCGATTACCTCGACGCTCCGCCCGTTGTCGTCGGCGCAAAGAACTGGATCACCCCCGCTCACGAGCTCGAAGATGCGTTCTTCCCCCAGGCAAGCTGGATCATCGACGCCATCAACCAGAAGCTCATCCCCTTGGAAGGTCATACCGATACCGTCAACTTCTCCAAGGTAGAGCAGCTGCGCACCGCCAAGAAGGGCGTGTAGTTTTTAGAGATATTTACTTGGGAGAAGGCGCTGCCTTCTCCCAAACCCTCATCCACCAAGGGATTTCATCCCTTGGATTCCTGAGACTTTGGGATCAGGTAATTTCATACGTTAGCTTACGCGTTGCCCGTAAAGTATGGGCAACGCGTGATTTATTTTCTGGAGAATTAGACTTTAGGGTAGTTACTAATCATCATATGCGCACAGCGCATATATCATATCTCGAAGAGATATATCATTCATCACACGCCGGAGGTAAATATCACTGCGGTCGTGTCCGGCATGACCGCCTTCTGCTGCGCTGGCGTGATTCATCACATTTTGTACTTGACTTATTATATTTCTGTATTATAATGTACTTAACCGGATAACACTATTAAACATTTTTACCAAACGGAGGAAAACACAATGAAGAAGACTATTATTGCTGCACTGCTCGTACTGGCACTGGTACTTATGCCCGTTATGGCTATGGCTGCTACTACTGACAATCAGGGCAATGCCACAACCAACGGTACCGTTCCCTATGCAAACAACACCGCCCCCAGCGATGCTCTTGATCCTCAGGATTCTTCCTGGCTCTACTACAAGAACCCTGTTACCCTCAAGACCGAGACCGCTGCTCCCGCTGAGGTAGTCATCCCCGCTTCCGGTGTTGCTTCCTTCGCAGTTATCGCATCCGTTATCGCAACCCTCGGCTGCGCTGTTCTGCCCAAGAAATAATCAAACCGCTTCGTTCAAGAAGCAATGATCCAAAAGGTTCATCTAAAAACCCCGCAGAATTTCTCTGCGGGGTTTGTCTTTATATCAGCCCTTTGGGGCTTTTTTCGTATACTGTATACCAATCCTTTTCAAAGCCCTTTACGGCGAGATCGGTCATCGGATGCCAAATGAGTTTTTCATAAAACGCAGGCGGCAGGGTAATGAAATCGCTGCCTGCAAGGGCAACGGAAGTTACCTGCTCCACGTTTCTGAAGCTTGCGGATAGTATTTTGGTTTCCAGACCAAACTGCGCATATATCTGCGCGATCTCACCCACCAATCTCACGCCGTCCCCGACATCGTCATATTTATTGACATAGGGAGCGACAAAATCAGCGCCCGCTCTTGCTGCCAAAAGCGCCTGCTGGGGCGAAAAAATTGCCGTCATGGTAACGCCAATGCCCTCTTTTTTAAGTTCGCGGCAGGCTTTGAGCCCTTCTGGATTCGCGGGAAGCTTAATATACACATTGCCGCCGATAAAATCTGCCAGAGCCTTTGCATCCTCGACCATGCCATAGCAATCATCCGCCATTACCTGCGCATGCATCTGCATATCATCACCGATGACGTTTCTGATGCTTTTGAGGATATTTTTAAGATCTCCTTTTTCTCTGGAGATAATGGTTGGGTTGGTCGTAACGCCCTCGCAGGGAAAATATTCGAGCACCTTTTTTATATCAGCGGCGTTTGCGCTGTCTATCAGATATTTCATGGGAATCTCCTTATTTCACTTTAAGCAGCCTGTAGCTTGAAGCCATATCGCCATCGCCTATGATCAAGGTAAACTCATTTGCCTTGATATCGGGAAGCGTAAATTCTGCCTTTTCGCCGGCAAAATTCTCATATGGCGCAGCCTTTCCGTATACAAAATGCCCGACTTTTTCCTTCTTGCCGTCGTATTCGATGAATATATCGGCTTCGCCCTTCTTAATCGCATCCGAGGTATCGTTGAGCACATACGGGGTCACACAAACTTTTTCACCGACCTTATGGCTGAACTTTTCTATCCTCAAACTGAACATCTTATGCCTGCATGCGTCCTTTACGGCGAAGTATGCCGGCTTTAATGTATTCGGATACGCTATGAGCGAATTATTTGCAGCTGTCATCCACGGCTCCTGATAGCACCAGTTGATCGCCATGGAGCATCTGGGCTTCTGCCTTCTTGCTTCCTCAAATATCGCCTTATACCCTTCGCAGGAAAGCCACGAAGAATTTGCCTGCAATTCTTCCAGTGTTTCGGCTTTGCCGAAATAGCCTTCAAGAGTCTCAAGGCAGAGCCAGTTGGGCGCACCCCAGGCTTCAAAGCCGTGATGCTCCACCCATGCTTCTGTCTTCTCTATGGGGAAAAGCTCATCTGCGGGAATGACCGCCCTCAGATTCTCCACAGGCGATATGGAAGGCACTCCAAATTCGGTATAGGCGGTGAAATCGGAATTGTTCATCGCCTCGTAAACCTCCCTGCCATCCTGATATTTGAACAGATAGCAGCCGTGCGCCATTCCCATGAGCGGCGAGGTCATAAAGAAAGGCCTGTGCCTGTCGTAGATATAGCAGTTGGAGTTTAAGAGCCTCAGCGCTAGGGACTGCTCGGTCATAGCCGACCAGCCGTTGAAAAGCTCGTTGCCGCCGCACCAAAGAGCCAGGCAGGCTCTGTGCCTCAGCCTCTTTATTATGGCTTTGCTCTCTTCATCCAGAACATCAAGGTATTCCTTGGTTCCCACATAATTATTGCATGCAAGGGGGAATTCCTGCCAGACAAGTATTCCCATCTCGTCGCAGATATCAAAAAAGCTCTCTTTGTTGATAATTCCGCCGCCCCATACCCTGAATATGTTAAAGTTAGCATCCTTTGCAAGCTTTATCTGCTCTAAATACCTGTCATAGGTGATGGTTCCCGGGAACACCTCGGGGTTTACCCAGTTGCTGCCTCTGGCAAAGACAGGGACATTGTTTACGATCAGCTTTGTGGGCGGGTTGGATCTGGTCTTTGGGAAGGTATCGGGCTCGCTCCACGCTCCGGGATAAACTTCAAGATGCAGTTCTCTAAAACCGATCCTCGTGCTCTTTACATCAAGCACGGTTCCCGAATCATCCACAAGGCTTGCGGTAATGGTATAAAGGTTTTGCTCGCCGTAGCCGTTTGGCCACCAGAGCAAAGGTTCTTCAAGATCGATATTCCTTTCAAAGGTGGAAAGCAGCTTTTCTCCGTTCGGGGCAAATATATCATATCTTACATGCCCCAAAAACGAGAGCATGGTATTGAACTCGATATGCGCCGTTTTCAGATCGTTGGACATTGTGTAGAGCGCTTCAAACTGCTTTATATGGCAGAAGGGTCTTGCCTCTACCCGGATCTCCTCCCATATTCCAAGGGGAATGAGCCTTGGGTGCCAGTCCCAGCCGTAGGAAACCGCAGGCTTTGCGCTCTGCGCCGCCTCACGCCTGTCGCCAACATCCGATACGATTATCTCGTCCCTGTTGAGAGCCCTGAGCGGTTCGCCCGGGGTTATGGGCTGTTTGGGCGCGGGAAAAACGATTATCTCGATCGGAGTACCCGCTTCAACATCGCTCACATTTATCTCAAAGGGCGTAAACATACCCTCATGCTCAAACCTTGTCTCGCCGCCTATGACCACTTTATACTTATAATCGATACCGCCTGAGCACAAAAACAGCTGCTCGCCCCTGATATCGGGCATCTGGGTCTTATAATGCCAGAAAACATCCTCCATCCAGCGGTACTGCCTTGCATTGAGCGAATACTGCCAATCGGGCATACCCTTCGCCTTTGCCCAGTCAAGCTGCACCGCGCCCGGAACAGATGCATCTACGTATTCACTCGGTACAATATCCTCGTTCTTTGAAAAACCTACCTGCCATATCAATTCGGCACTCGGATAAATATTCATACTTCATTCTCCTTTTGAGATAAGCATAATTCATTCTATCACAGTTTGTTCATTATCTCAACGCCCCATATATTTGACAAAACAGAAAAAAAGCAATACAATTAAATCAATATAAACAATTAAACCATGTATCCTTTTTCCGGGGGAGGTATATCTATGAACCCAATCCAGGCTTTATTGAACGAATTTGTAGATAAAGGTCTGTGTCATGGCTGCAATGTGCTTGTCACAAAGGACGGAGAAGAGGCTTTTTACGGTCAGGCCGGCGTCAGGCATCACCTGTCCCGCATCCCGTTTTCCCGCGATACGCTGATGTATATGTATTCTATGACCAAAGTGGTAAACGCGGTCGCTGCACTCACCTTGTATGAAAAGGGCGCTTTTACCCTTGATACCCCCATATCCAAATACATCCCCGAGTTTGCCGATACCCCTGTGTGCATAGAGGAAAACGGTGAAGCCAAGCTGGTCAAAGCAAAAAGGCAGCTCACCTTCCGCGATATATTCACCATGACCTCGGGCATCCCCTACCCGTTCGGCGGCACATCCGTTGTTGCGCAGGCAGTGGACGGATATTACCAGAAGGCATATGACGAGCTTTGCGACGGCGCCTGCGCGGGCACTCCCGTGACCGCACTCTCCTTTGCAAAGAAGGTCGCCTCCTGCCCCCTCATGTTCCAGCCCGGGCAGACCTGGCTTTACGGTCTTTCCAGCGACGTTATGGGCGGTCTTATCTGCGCAATTACGGGCAAAGGGCTTTATGAATACTATAAAGAAGCCATTTTTGATAAGCTCTCCATGGAAGACACCTTCTTCCGCCTGCCCGATGAAAAGCGTTCCCGCATTGCCAAGCGCTACAGAGTGGACAAGGATGGCTTAAAGCCCACCGACGATGCCCAGAGCGTTATCGGTATGACCGACAACCCCACCTTTGAAGCGGGCGGCGCAGGTCTCATTTCCACCGTTGACGATTACACCCGCTTTGCTCTTGCCCTCATGCACGGCGGCGAAGGGGTCATCCGCCCCGATACCGTTGCGCTCATGACCGGCGACAAGCTCAATTTGGAACAAAAGAAGGGCTTTAACTGGCTTTCCGAGCGCGGCTTCACCTACGGTCTTACCGTTCGCATTCGTCAGGGCGGTCAGCCCTCCGATTATAACGAAGGCGCGGGCGCGTTCGGCTGGAACGGCGCTTGTGGAACAAGCCTGAGGATAGACCCCCAGCGCGGAGTTACCACCGTTTTCGGCGTACAGAGAATGCCCGCGCAGCACGAGCTCTTCCTTCCTCAATTAACTCATGCAGTCGCCGATCATCTCGGCTTTAAGGAGTAACATGGAAAAAAACATGAACGCGGTAGTGACCTACGCACCACATGATTACAGATACGAAAAGTTTCCAATGCCCGAGTGCGGCAAGGACGATATAATTATCAGAGTCATACTCTGCGGGATCTGCGCAGGTGACTTAAAGGCATGGGAAGGCGGCCCGAGGTTCTGGGGTGGCGAAGGCTGGGACCCTTATGTTGAACCTCCCTGCATCCCCGGTCATGAGTTTGTGGGCGAAATAGTCGCGATCGGCGAGGAAAACCCCTATTGGGGCAAATTGAAGATCGGTCAAAGGGTCGTACCCGAGCAGGTCGCACCCTGCGGCAGCTGCTATTTCTGCAAAAAAGGTCAGTATCACCTCTGCCAGCCCCACGATGTTTTTGGGTTCAAGAATTATCTTAACGGCGGCTTTGCCCAGTTTGCAAGGCTGCCCAAAACTGCTCTCGTACACGCAGTTCCCGATTCCATCCCAGATGAGCTCGCCGTGCTCATAGAGCCCTTCGCCTGCTCCATGCACGCAGTCGACCGCGCGCAGATAGAAAAAGGCGATACCGTCGTCCTCGCGGGCGCAGGTCCACTGGGTCTTGGCATGGTCGCAGCCGCAAAGCTGAAAAAACCCGGCAAGCTGATAGTGCTTGACATGCGAAAGGATAGACTGGAAAAAGCAAAGGCGCTGGGCGCTGATATCGTGCTCGATCCCTCAAGCGACGATGCATACAAGGAAATAGCAAAACTCACTCAAAACGTAGGCTGCGATATCTATATCGAAGCGACCGGTCATCCTTCGGCAGTCCAGCAGGGGCTTGATCTTCTGCGAAAAGGCGGAAGGTTCGTGGAATTCTCGGTCTTCTCAAAGCCCGCGGTTGTCGACTGGTCGATAATCGGCGACGGAAAAGAGCTCGACATCATCGGCGTATCCTTAAGCCCAAACTGCTTTGGCAAGGTCATCGAAGGCTTTACTTCCGGCGAGCTTAAAGCCGACGGCGTTTTGACCGACGTCTACCCCCTTTCCGACTTTGAAGAGGCTTTTAAGCGCTGCTCAAAGGAAGGCGCGGTGAAAGTCGCCTTAAAGCCTTAAAATTATTTATTATTTGATAATATTTCCTATTTACAAATCTTTATTATTATGTTATAATGATGCCATAAAGAAGATGCAAAGGAGATCATAACATGAACGAAAAGATCGCTTTCCTGCTCAACCAGCAGATCAATAAGGAATTTTACAGCGCATATCTTTATCTTGATATGGCAAACTACTACGACGAGCTCGATCTTGACGGCTTTGCCAATTACTTTACCGTTCAGGCGCAGGAAGAGCGCGATCATGCTATGCTTTTCCTCAAATACATGCAGATCAACGGCCTGAAGGTGACCTTTGAAGAGATCGGCAGGCCCGACAAAACCTACAGCGGGGCTGTCGATCCCCTCCTTGCCGCCCTTGAGCACGAAAAATATGTCACTTCTCTTATAAACGACATATATCACGAAGCTCACGCCGCCAAGGATTACCGCACCATGAAGTTCCTTGACTGGTTCGTCGACGAGCAGATGGAGGAAGAAGACTCCGCAAACTCCCTTATCAACCGTTTCAAGCTCTTCGGCTCCGACCCCAAAGGCCTTTACCTGCTCGATCAGGAATGCGCCGCAAGGGTCTACGCCGCCCCGAGCCTTGTTTTGTAATAAATAACCCTTTTCTAAATAAAAAACGCCCTGAGGCGCTGTCCAATAAAACAGTGTATTGTTTTCGGGAAATGGCATGATTTCGGTCATGCCATTTCCCGTTTTTCATATCATTAGAGCAATGCTGCAGGAAGAATGCCAATGTAGTTGTAGCTGTC
>SVHB01000088.1 GCA_015056005.1 Clostridiales bacterium | reverse complement strand
GACCCTTTCCAACATGGAAGACGGCGTTGCATATGCTGTTCACAAGTGGATATTAGAGGATATTTAAGCCATGATCAGCTTCCGCAAATTTGTCAAAGAGCTTGATCTTACGGTGCTTTATGCCCCGCCCGGGCTTAAAGAGATCGCCATAGAAAACGCGGACACCAACAGACCCGGCCTTCAGTTTTCGGGATTTTTCGATTATTTTGCCAACGACCGCATACAGATCATCGGCAAGGCGGAGATGACCTATTACCTTGAGATACCGCTTGAGGAGCGCACAAAAAGGCTGCACGCATATATGGCGCACGGGCTTCCCTGCATAGTCATCTGCCGCAATATGGCCTGCCCCGATGAGATGCTTGAATGCGCAAAGCAATACGGCATCCCCCTGTTTTCATCCAAGCAGGTCACCACCCGTTTTGCTGCAAGTGCGATCTCGTTTATCAACTATGCGCTGGCTCCGCAGGTTACCCGTCACGGCGTTTTGATAGACGTTGACGGTGTTGGCGTTCTTTTGACGGGCGAGAGCGGCATCGGCAAGAGTGAAAGCGCTATGGAAGTGGTAAAGCGCGGACATCGCCTTGTTGCCGACGATGTCGTAGAGATCAAAAAGGTCAGCGAAAACAGGCTTGTGGGTCAGGCGCCCGAAACCATCCGCCATTTTATGGAGATACGCGGCATCGGTCTTATAAACGTGCGCGAGATGTACGGCGTGAGCGCCATCATAAACTCAAAATCCATTGACATGAACATACACATGGAGCTTTGGGACAGGAATAAATCCTACGCAAGACTTGGCATGGAGGATGATTTCATCAATATCCTTGGCGTTCAGGTACCAAAGATCGTGGTCCCCGTGCGCCCGGGCAGGAACCTTGCCATCGTAATCGAGGTCGCGGCAAGAAACTTCAGGCTCAAAGGGCTTGGCTACAACTCCGAAAAGGAGCTTGAAAAGAGGATCGCCCAAATGATGGCAGAGGCAGAGGCGGAAGCTTTAGGACAGATAGATTAGAGATCATATCATATTATATATAGGAGGAAATCAAATGTATTACATCGGTATAGACCTTGGCGGCACCAACATCGCTGCCGGTATCGTTGACGAAAACGGCAAGATCATAAAAAAGGATTCCGTTCCCACCAAGCACGAGCGCGGCGCAGAAGCTGTCTGCCTTGATATGGCAAAGCTCGCAGAAAAGCTTATCGCGGACAGCGGCATTGACAGAGCACAGTTCAAGGCGATCGGCGTCGGCATACCCGGCCTTGCAAACTTTGAGACCGGCTTTGTTTACAAATGTGCAAACCTTTATTGGGAAAACGTCGAGATGAGCAAGATCATGCACACCGTGACCGATCTTCCCATTTATCTTGAAAACGACGCAACCGTAGCAGGTCTTGCAGAATCCGTTGCAGGTATCAGCAAGGGCTATGATAATTCCATTTTCCTCACCCTCGGCACCGGCGTCGGCGGCGGTATCGTTATCGGCGGCAAGATCTACACCGGCAACAACCATATCCGCAGCGAGATCGGTCATATGACCTTTGACGTGCACGGCGAGGAATGCCCCTGCGGCAACCGCGGCTGCTGGGAGCGCTATGCTTCCGCCACCGCCCTTATCAACATGGGCAAAAAGGCAGTTGAAGAAGATCCCGAAAGCCTCATCCTTAAAAAAGCAGGCAGCGTTGATAATATCACCGCAAGGGATGTTATCGATTCGGCAAGAGAGGGCGACAAGACCGCCTGCAAGGTATACGATCAGTACATCTATTATCTGGCAATGGGCATCGTGAGCCTGATCCACCTGTTCGACCCCGAGATCATCGCCATCGGCGGCGGCGTTTCCGGCGCGGGCGAATTCCTGCTTGAGCCCCTGCGCAAGGAAGTATACAAGCATGTCTTCTGCGCAGATATCGGCTATGCCAAGATCGAGCTCGCCACCCTGGGCAACGACGCCGGTATCATCGGTGCAGCTATGCTGGGAAAATAAAAAAATTCAAGCGTCTGCTTATATTTAGCAGACGCTTTTTTGTTTTATCCATTTGCAACGATGTCTAAAGCTAATAGCTTTAAAACATCTTCATTATTACTCGCAACCCATCCTCCAAAGACATCAGTTGGATATTCCATTTCTTTTTGTTCTAAATAAGCATATAAATTAAATTTTCTAATATATTGTTCATCATTTATCAAAATCACAAATCTCGTATTATCTTTGACCCAATGCACTGCCAATTCTTTTGGCAAAAGCATAAACGCAAATTCAGGACTAAATGGAAATATGTTGGCGTTATGATCATTATATGTAAAATGATATACTCCGCACATAGGAAGTACAAATGGTAGATGGGTAATATTCTTAACTAAAAACACGTAGTATTCATCAAATAAATTTCTGGCATATTGCATAACCATATCAACCGTAAAATCATGCTTTTCTACATCTTCGATATTCATGAACTGCAGAAAAATACTATTATTGATTATTTCATCGTACATTTTAGGGTTTCGTGATAATAGCGATACTAAAAAATCCTTTATAATCACATTCTCTTTTTGAGTTATATCTAAATTACTAGAAAAATCATGCTTTAATATCTTCTCCACCACTCGCGAAAAAGGTGTTTCAACATATATATTTAATATCTCTTCCGTTTCATTAGAATAGTACCCTAACTTAGTATTGAGAGTTTTGGCATATCCTCTATATATTTTTGAATCATAAATACTAAGATAATGTAAGCGATGCTCATTGTTTTCAAATTTTCTTAAGATGAATTTCGGAATCTGAATATGCGATTTTTTTGTTCTTTCCATAATCACTTACCTTTCATAACTCATTTTCCGTACTCCCCTATCCACGCTTGTGTCTCTTCCCATGTAGGGAGGTTGCCTCTGGTGCCGAGCTTCTGGCATTTGATGGCGGAGACGGCGGCGGCGAAGCGGGCGGCGGCCATTGCGGTCATGCCGTTTAGGTATGCGGCGATCCATGCGCCGTGGAAGATATCGCCTGCGCCGTTGCTGTCAACGGCGTTCACCTTATATGCCTCATACGAATCAAAATTCTTGCCGTCGTAATATATACCTCCGCGAGCACCCAATGTGATCATGGCAAATTCGGGATGATATGCATCAAAAAGAGCTTTCACAGCTTCTCTTTCATCATCTTTTCCCGTGAGCTTTTGGGAAAATTCCTGTGAGGCGATTATAAAATCCGCGATCTTGAGTACATCCTCGACTCCGTCGTAGAACCCGCCTGCATCCATGCAGACCTTGCCGCCGTTTTCATGGACTATCTTTGCGGCTTTAAGCGCAGCCTCAGCGTAATGCCCGTCGGTATGGAATATCTTTGCGCGCTCAAGGCCTGCGTTTATTATCATCTCATCGGACGGCGCGGGCGCGGTGCCCCTTGTGGACATACAGGTCCTTGTTGCCTTTGAGCGGTTCACGAGCACGAAGGAGCGGTTGGAGGTCGTACCCGCGATCTTTTTTGTGCTTTTTACATCGATCCCATGGCTTATGAGCTGAGATATGATATAATCGCCGGAAATATCGTCGCCCACACAGCCGATAAAGGCACAGCTCGCCCCCAGCTTTGCGGCTGCGGCAAGCGCGGTGGAGGCCTGACCTCCGCGCTGTTCAAATGTATCGGATATCCTCAGCCTGCTGTCCTCAACGGGGAAATCATCCGCAAGAAGAAGGGTATCATGCACGGCAAAGCCCATAGCAAAAATATCAGCCATAGAAAACTCCTTGTTTTTCCTGTTTTATTTAAGATAACATAAAGAGGGTTTTCGGTCAACAAATGATATTTCTTCATCATTTTCAGAAATAGTGTAAATAATTTGATAAAAATTTATCAATCTTTGTCTAAAACTATTGAAAAATCGGAGGAAAAGAGTTATAGTAGATGCGTTGGCGTGATAAAAAGCGTCAAAATTTCTGTTAAGGAGAAGCACTTATGAACAGATTTGTTTTGAACGAAACTTCCTATCACGGCGCAGGCGCCATCACCGCAGTTGTTGACGAATTCAACGCCCGCGGCTTTAGGCATGCCTTTGTTGCTACCGACCCCGATCTGGTCAAATTCGGCGTTGCACTAAAGGTCACCGATCTGCTTGATAAGGCAAGCATCCCCTACACCCTTTATACCGATATCAAAGCCAATCCCACCATTGAAAATGTTCAGCACGGCATCGAAGTATTCAAAGAATGCGGCGCAGACTGCATCATCGCCATCGGCGGCGGCTCCTCTATGGACACCGCAAAGGCGATCGGCATCGTGATCACAAACCCCGAATTTGCCGATATCCGCTCCCTTGAAGGCGTTGCAGCCACCAAGAACCCCTGCGTTCCCATCATCGCCGTTCCCACCACTGCAGGCACTGCAGCGGAGGTCACCATCAACTATGTCATTACCGACACAGAGAAAAAGCGCAAGTTCGTCTGCGTTGACGTGCACGATATCCCCGTTGTGGCAATAGTCGACCCCGACATGATGAACACCATGCCCGCAGCCCTCACCGCCGCAACCGGTATGGACGCTCTGACCCACGCTATCGAAGGCTACATCACCAAAGGCGCATGGGAGCTTTCCGATATGTTCCATATCAAGGCCATCGAGATCATAGGCCGCAGCCTCAGAGGCGCTGTCAAAAACACCGCAGAGGGCAGAGAAGGCATGGCTCTTGGTCAGTACGTTGCAGGCATGGGCTTCTCCAACGTAGGTCTTGGCGTTGACCACTCCATGGCTCATACCCTTTCTGCATACTATGATACTCCCCACGGCAAGGCATGCGCCATACTTCTTCCCACCGTTATGGCGTTCAACGCAGAATACACCGGCGAAAAGTACCGCGATATCGCACGCGCCATGGGCGTTGAGGGTACAGAGAATATGTCTCAGGAAGAATACCGCAAGGCAGCGGTCGAAGCTGTCCGCAAGCTTTCTCAGGATGTTGGCATCCCCACCACCTTGAAGGGTATAGTGAAGGAAGAGGACATCGACGCATTGTCTGAGTCCGCATACGCCGACGCCTGCCGTCCCGGCAACCCCAGAGAAGTTACCGTCGATGACATCAAGGCGCTTTTCAAGAGCCTTATGTAATAAAGGAAAAGACCTCCGACTGCGCATCGGAGGTCTTTTTCATAAAAGTTCATGAAGTTTTACTTGATTACTTTGCTCAACCGTTGTATAATAATGATATTATAATTATAAATGTACGAAAGGAAAGCAAAGCTTAAAATGGACACAGGCGCGGACATAGGAAAACGATGCATTTTGCTCGCTGGCCTTATCAACAGCGATATCGTCCACCTACAATTTAACAGCAATGAATTTTCCGGGGCGAAAGAGCGTGTCGGGAATTTTTTGTACTCAAAATCAGCGCAGTTCGTATAAAAACATATGAGCTGCGCTTTTTATGCTTATAAACACATTATATAAACTCAAACAAACGAAAGGAAAAGAAACTCATCATGGACACGGACAGTTGGATGCTATTTATACTTCTGCTTACTCTGATTATGGGAGGCGGCTATTTTGCCTCCGCTGAGACGGCATATGCCTCTGTAAATCCCATGCGCATACGCCACAGGGCCGAAAACAACGAAAAAGCGGCCATAAAGGCGCAGTATGTGCTCAATAATTTCAACAAAGCATTGTCGACGCTGCTTATCGGCAACAACATAATGCATATCGGTACCGCTTCCATCGCGACCTTCCTTGTGACCAAGCTCTGGGGCGAGGGTTATACCGCGATCTCCACCATAGTAACCACCGTCGTGGTATTTCTGATCTCCGAAATGATCCCCAAGCAGTTTGCAAAGGATCGTCCTGAGGACGTCGCTTTGCTGTATGCAAGCTCGCTCAGTCTGCTTATGAAGCTGCTGACTCCTGTATCTTTCTTATTTGACTCGATCTCCAATTTCATGACCCGCTTTTTCAAGGCTAAAACCGAGCCCACCATCACCGAAGATGAGCTCATGGAAATGATCGACAACCTCTCTGAGGGCGGCGACGAGGACGACGAACAGAGAAGCGAACTTCTGATGAGCGCACTCAAATTTGACGACGCCATCGTTTGGGATGTTATGACCCCCATAAAGGATGTTGTCAGCGTCGCAAGCCACATGCGTTCCGAGGAGATATTCAACATAATCAGGGAGAGCAAGTTCACCCGCATCCCCGTATATCAGGGTATTCCCGAAAACATCATAGGCATCATGGACGTGAGGGCGTATATAAAGCGCTATATCGTAAACAAGGATTCGGCAGCACTCAGATTCCTTATCAAGCATACCCTGTATGTGCTTGATACCGAGCGCCTTGACGATGTTTTCGACAAGATGACCCAGTCCAAGACCCATATGGCAATAGTCAGAGACGCTACCGGCAAATGCGTGGGCATAGTCACCATGGAAGACGTTCTTGAACAGCTGGTCGGCGAGATATATGACGAAGACGATGTAAGTCCGGAAGATGATGCCGATAAAGAGATCAAGGAGGCACAGGCATGAGCAAGTATATATTCATAGTGCTTCTGCTTATCGGCTCCGCGTTCTTCTCCTCGGCAGAAATCGCATACGCATCGGCAAACAAATCCCGCTTGAGGAAAGCCGCAGAGTCCGGCTCCAAGAAGGGCAAATGGGCCCTTGAGCTCAATACAAACTACGATAAGACCCTTTGCTCGGTGCTTATCGGCAACAACCTTGTAAACATCGCCTCCTCCTCCGTTGCCACAGTTATCGCTATGGCGCTGGTGGGCGACGCGGGCGTTGCTGTAGCTACCGGCGTTATGACAGTACTGCTGCTCATATTCGGCGAAATACTGCCCAAGCAGCTGGCAAAGACCTACTGCGATTCCTATGTGCAGCTCATCGCGCCCATCCTACACCTGTTTGCGCTTATCACCAAGCCCTTTGTATGGCTGTTCATGAAGATGATCGAAAAGATCTCAAAGATCTGGGGAGGCTCAAAGGGCAAAGATGAGATCACCTACGACGATCTTATGACCGCGGTGGAAATAGTTGAAGAAGAAGGTATACTGGACGATACCTCCGTTGAGCTTCTGCAGTCTGCGATAGAGTTTGACGAGCGCGAGGTGCAGGAAGTTCTCACCCACAGGGTAGACCTTGTGTCGCTGGATATCAACGACCCCGCAGAGGAGATCATAAACACCGCCATCAACAGCGATTATTCCAGAATCCCCGTATATGACGACAGCATCGACGACGTTATCGGCATACTTTCGGTAAACCACCTGCTCAGAGCGCTGATGGACGAGGAAACTCCAGATATCAGAAGCCTGCTCACCGAGCCCGTTTTCGTGCCTCAGACCAAGAAGCTGCCCGAAATGCTCGAGCAGATGCAGCGCGATAAGTTCCACATGGCGGTCATAACCGACGATTACGGCGGAACGCTGGGTATAGTCACCATGGAAGACATCCTTGAAGAGATCGTGGGCGAGATATGGGATGAGACGGACGATATCGAACCCGACATCGTCGAGCTGAACGAAGGCGCTTTCATGATGAACGGTGACATGATGCTCAGCGAATTTTTGGAGCATATCGATATCGAAGACCCCGAGCTGGACGATTACATCATAACCGTAAACGGCTGGGCGACCGAAGTGCTCGAGGATTACCCCAAGGTCGGAGATTCCTTCATGTACAAGAACTATTCCATCACAATCGAAGAAACCGACGACCTCATCGCCACCAAGCTCAAAGTCGTCCCCGTGGAAATCCCCGAGGATGAAAAAGAGGATGAGGGCGAGGAAGAATAAAACTAAAAGA
>SVHB01000087.1 GCA_015056005.1 Clostridiales bacterium | reverse complement strand
GCCCACCTTCCAGAACTATATTGACGCTTTTACAGCGGTGCCGCTTGCAAAGTATTTTACCAATACTTTGATCTTTACCATTTTTACCACGGCGCTGATGCTCATAGTCGTTATCCTTGCGGCCTTTGCCTTTGCGCGCCTTGAATTCAAGGGCAAGAACCTTGCGTTCACCATCTTCCTTTCCCTTATGATGATACCCAATGAGCTGGTGATCATAACCAATTTCGTGACCATCACAAACCTTGACATGAGGAACACCTTTGCGGGTCTTATCCTGCCTTCTGTCACAAGCGTTTTCTATATCTACCTTTTAAGGGAAAACTTTGCGCAGATCCCCGACGAGCTTTATTACGCCGCTAAGGTCGACGGAACTTCCGATTTTAAGTACCTGAGGAAGGTAATGATACCCATCTGCAAGCCCACCATAATCACGGTGACCATATTGAAGGTCATCGAGTGCTGGAACTCGTATGTATGGCCAAGGCTCATCACTGACGATCAGGCGTTCTTTCTGGTTTCCAACGGCATACAGGAGATCAGGGAAAACGGCTTTGGCAGGGAGAATATTCCCGCTATGATGGCTGCGGTAGTGGTAATTTCCGTTCCGCTTATCATACTCTTCCTTATCTTCCACAAAAAGATAATGGAAGGCGTATCAAGAGGAGGTACAAAGGGATGATGAAGAAGTATTTGACCCTTATCCTTCTTGGATCGCTTTTGGTGTGCGCGCTTTCCGGCTGTCACGGCTCAATGGGCATGAACGAATTCGTTATGCCCGAGGAGTTTGATACCACCAAAAACTACGAGATAACCTTCTGGGCAAAGAACGATACCAACATAACTCAGGTCGATATATACCACAAAGCGATCGCAGGATTTGAAGAGCTTTATCCCAATGTTAAGGTCAAGCTCAAGCTTTACACCGATTACGGCAGGATATATAACGATGTAATAACCAATATAGCCACCGGTACGACCCCGAATGTGTGCATAACCTATCCTGACCATATCGCCACATATCTTACCGGCGACAATACTGTTGTGGCTTTGGACGAGCTTTTCGTAAACGAGAAATACGGCCTTGGAGGAAGCGCGCTTAAATTCGATTCGCCCAAAATGGACGAGGTGATCCCGCAGTTTTTGAATGAATGCTCCTTCAACGGTCATTATTATGCGCTTCCGTATATGAGATCGACCGAGGCATGCTATATAAACGTCGATCTGGTGGAAAAGCTTGGGTATACTTTGCCTGAGACCCTTACATGGGATTTCGTCTGGGAAGTATCCGAAAAAGCAATGGAGAAGGATGCTGACGGAAATTACACCATAAACGGTCAAAAGGTAATGATCCCCTTCATATATAAGTCTACCGACAATATGATGATCCAAATGCTCAGGCAGCGGGAAGCGGGATATTCGACCGATGAGGGCGATATACTCATTTTCAATGATACGACCGAAGAGATACTCTATGAGATATCAAAGCACGCTGCCACCGGTTCTTTCTCTACCTTTAAGATCTCCAGCTACCCGGGAAATTTCCTGAACGCAGGTCAGTGTATTTTTGCCATAGACTCGACCGCGGGCGCGACCTGGATGGGCGCGCATGCACCTCTTTCCGATATCGCAGCGGATAAATTCGTAGAATTTGAGACCGTGGTAATGCCTATCCCCCAGTTCGATACCGAAAACCCAAAAATGATATCTCAGGGTCCCTCTGTATGCGTGTTCAACAAGGCTGATCCTCAGGAGGTGCTGGCGGCGTGGCTGTTCACGCAGTATCTTCTGACCGACGATGTTCAGATAGCATACTCTCAGACGGAAGGCTACATCCCTGTGACCTCAAAGGCGCACAACGCCGATGTTTACCGGGACTATCTTTCAAGGATAGGCGAGGATAACGAGCTTTACTATGACATAAAGATAAACGCCGCAAACCTTTTGCTTGAAAACATCGAAAATACCTTCGTCACTCCCGTGTTCAACGGCTCAGCGTCGCTCAGAAACGCTGCAGGACAGCTCATCGAGAACGTGACCAAGTCGGTAAGGCGAGGGGAGACGATAGACGAAGGATATATGGAAGAGCTCTATGACGACGTGACTTCGCTTTATCGTCTTGATCAAGGCGGCAAAAGCGATATGAGCACGGGCAAAAAGGAGCTTGGTCCTCTGCCGTCTGCGTCCATTGCGCTTATTGCGGTGCTGATCGGGGTCTGGCTGATCATGGGCGTATATGTGATAACAGTTTTTGCGCAAAAAAGAATTAAAAATAAGGCTTAAACCCATTGATTTTGTATTATTTGGGTGTATAATATTTAAGGTGCCGATTTTCGGCATCATAGACAGACAAAAAGGAGAACTATCATGAAAAAGTTTGCTGCACTGGTTCTTTCTCTGATGCTGGTTCTGACCCTGGTTGGCTGCGCATCCGAGACCACCAATGATACCACCACCAATACCGCCGATGTTAAGTCCGAAGGCGTTATGACCTATGCAGAGTATGCTGCAGCCGAGCTCGATTCCGAAGTCGTTATCGAAGCTTACGTTCAGGCTACTCAGTCCTGGTGGGAAGACAAGATCACCGTTTACGCTCAGGATAAGGACGGCGCTTATTTCCTTTACGAAATGGCTTGCTCCGAAGCTGATTCCGCAAAGCTCGTTCCCGGCACCAAGATCAAGGTAACCGGTTACAAGGGCGAATGGGCCGGCGAAGTTGAGATCATGGACGCTACCTTTGAGTTCGCAGGCGATGCTACCTATATCGCAGAACCCATGGATGCTACCGCTCTGCTTGGCAAGGATGAGCTCATCGACCATCAGAACAAGCTCGTTTCCTTCAAGGGCCTGACCATTGAAGGCATTGAATACAAGAACGGCGAGCCCGGCGATGACATCTATGTTACCGTTGGTCTTGACGGCAACACCTACGATTTCTGCGTAGAGCGTTACCTCACCGGTCCCGAGACCGAGGTTTACACCACCGTCGGTACTCTGGAAGTCGGCGATGTAGTTGATGTTGAAGGTTTCCTTTACTGGTACGAAGGCGTCAACACCCACATCACCGCTGTTACCGTTGCCGAATAATCAAAGCAATCAAAAGGATCGCAGGAATGCGGTCCTTTTTTGATATCAAATTGTATATCTGATAATATGGTAAATGCCTTGCCAAAGCGCAAGGCATTTTTACATTTCGTAGGCTCTGAAATATGCTGCGTCCAGGTCGACCAAAACCACGTCATCGCCGATCTTGCATATCCTCTGCCATGGGATGACATAGCCTTGCGAGCTTTTGAAAATATTTGATATGCTGAAAGACCCGGGCACGGTTATCGATTCCACATTGCCGTCCTTGGGAGAAAATTCTATATCGATCGCCCTGCCAAGCCGCCTTCCGTCAAGTATATTCACAACATCTTTTTGTTTGAGCTCCGAAAATTTCATATGCATCACATCGCTTTCAATTACATTTTATGCGCTTTGAAACGTCAAATTGATGTTTTCGGCGCCAAAAACGATGCTTTGAGACAGGCTTTGTTGAAAATAAAAGGATATACTGTATAATATATAAACGAAAGGACTGAACGATCATGATAGAAGCAGCAGGCGTTACCAAGAAATACGGCAAGCTTACAGCCAATGATAATATTTCCATGACTGCACATCCGGGCAGGATCACCGTGCTTTTGGGACCAAACGGCGCGGGTAAAAGCACGCTTATAAAATCGATAGTGGGCCTTCTGCGCTTTGAAGGCAAAATATTGATAAACGGCGTTGAAAACAAGTCCATTGAGGCAAAAAAGCAGCTCGGCTATGTACCCGAGATGCCCGCAGTTTACGACCTTCTGACGGTTTACGAGCATCTTGAATTCATTGCAAGGGCATACGAGCTTGACGGATCGTGGAAGGAGGATGCACAAACGCTGCTTGAGCGCTTTGAGCTTTCGGATAAGCGCGACAAGCTTGCCAAGGAGCTCTCCAAGGGCATGCAGCAAAAGCTTTCGATAGCCTGTGCACTTATCATAAAGCCCAAGGCTGTGGTGCTTGACGAGCCTCTTGTCGGGCTTGATCCGCATGCGATAAAGGAGCTCAAGCTTATGATGAAAGAGCTTGCGGATTCGGGCGCTGCGGTGCTTGTATCGACCCATATGATAGATTCCATGGAGGATAACTGGGACAGCGCTTATATAATGGTCAAGGGAAAGATCGCCGCGTCCGTTGAGCGCGAAGATGACGGTCACGATCTTGAAAAGCTGTTTTTTGATATTACAGAGGGGGCGGTCGGATGAAAGCCGCGGCATATCTGATAGCAAGATCGATCAAAAACGGCTTTTTGGAGACTCTGAAAAAGCCCGCAAAGCTTATAGCATACATAGTGCTGATCGCATTGATGGGGTTCGTGATCTTCTCGGGCGAGGTATCGGGAGACTCGGGGGTATATTCAAAGAGAGACATAAAAGAGCTTTATGCGCTGATCTCGCTTTTGTATACGCTCATACTTTTGACCGATTGCTTTAAGGGCGTGGAATCGGGCGCAAGCTTTTTCAGGATGAGCGATGTGAACCTTTTGTTCACCGCACCGATCAGACCGCTCAATATACTCATATACGGGCTTATACGCCAAATGGGCACGAGCATTATGATCGGCATGGTGCTGATCTTTCAGTACGCCTGGATACACGGCATGTACGGTATAAGCGCTTTTGAGCTGTTCATAGTGGTTTTGGGCTATGCGCTTGCCTTCTTTTCAGCGCAGCTTTGCTCGATCGCGATATACTCCTTCTGCGCGGGAAATGACGCAAGGAAGATAAGAGTAAAGCGCGGTCTTACCGCGTTCACTGCGGTATATGCTGCTGTGATAATCATCCCTGCGATAACGGGCGGCGGAAGCGTTATTGAGATGGTAGCAAAGGCCGCAGGATCACCGCTGATACACCTTTTTCCCATAAGCGGATGGATCGCCGCAGGTGTTTCATCTGCCATCGGAGCGCCTTTATGGGCGGGAACATTGGGCATCGCAGCGGCCTGCGCCGCATGCGTGCTGCTCATACGCTTCCTTTCAAGGAACGACGCCGACTATTACGAGGACGTGCTTCAGGCAACCGAGGTGGGCTTTCTTGCTTTGGAGGCACAGAAGAGCGGAGGGCTCAGGGAAGCCCAGGCAGGAAGGACGAAGGTTAAATCAACGGGAATACAAAAGGGCAGGGGAGCATGGGTCTTCCTTTACAAGCATATGCTGGAGGGCAGACGCGCAAGGAAACTGCTGCTTGAGCCTTCGCAGCTGATATTCATAGGCACAACGATCATATTTACTCTGATCGTAAAGGATTCGCTTGGCGACATGGCGCTGCTTGCGGCGTTCTTCATGGGCACTTATATGCAGCTTTTCTCATCTGCTGCCGGCAGATGGCTTAAAGAGCTGCAAAGACCTTATATATACCTAACTCCCGCACCGGCATTTATCAAGCTCATTGCCGTATGCCTTGAAAACGCGATGAACATCTGCGTTGAAGCATCAGTGTTTACAGTGCTTGCGGGGATAGCTATCACTATAGATCCGTTGAGCCTTATCGCACTGTTTTTTGCAAGGGTGAGCTTTGGAATACTGTTCATGGCAGGCAATGTGCTTTCTATGCGCGTGCTGGGCAGCCTTTCTTCAAAAGGTCTTCTGCTCACCGTATATTTCCTTGTGATGATAATGCTGGCTTTGCCGGGGATAGTGACGGGGGTTATGATAAGTCTGTCCATAGCCGGTTTTGCGCTGCAGTTTGCCGTTATGGCGCTGTGGAATATTCTTATATCGCTTGCAATAATGTTTTTGTGCAGGAATCTTTTGGATTTTGCTCAGCTTACATAAATAAAAAAATACGCGCCCGCATGCAACAAAGCCTGTGCGGGCGCGTATTGTAAATAAAGCGTTTAAAACGCCAAAACCACCGCGGAAACCACGGTGGTCTATCGGACAAATAAATAGCTAATATAATTAGATGCGCTCAACCTTGCCGGAACGCAGGCAGCGAGTGCAAACATACATAGCCTTGGGCGTGCCGTTGACGTTTACGCGAACCTTCTGAGTGTTGGGAGCCCAAGAGGTACGGGTCTTGCGGTTAGAATGGCTGACGTTATTGCCGCTCATAACACCCTTGTGGCAGATTTCACAGAACTTTCCCACGATTTTACACCTCCAATGCGAAAACTGATGCGGATAATATTATAGCATCTTTCGCGCGTTTTTGCAAGAGAAAAATGAAGATTATTTGTTAGTTTATTTCTAAGAAAAAATGAGTTGCTAAAGACTGATAAAGAGGGTATAATATATATGATAAGCATGAAGTAACCGTGGAGAGCATGTCTTTCCCGTTTTTCAAAGATAGGAGGCAAAAATATGGAATGCAAGGTTTTAACCGATCTTGGCGGCATTTTTATCGATGATCAGGTCATCGCCACCATCGCGGGCAATACCTGCCTTGAGTGCTACGGTATCGTTGCCATGTGCTCAAAGCGCGCCACCGACGGTATCGTTGAGATCTTCAAGGGTGAAAATCTGACCCGCGGCGTTAAGGTCCAGCTTAAGGAATCCTCCGCCATCGTAAATCTTTATATCATTGTCGAGTACGGTATTTCCATCGCAGCGGTTGCAAATTCCGTTATCGAATCGGTTAAGTATCATATCGAGAATCAGACCGGCGTTACCGTTGAGGCTGTAAACGTTACCGTTGAAGGCATACGCGTAGAAAAATAGTTGGATACAGCCGCAAAAGCGGCATACGATAGATTTTGGAGGAAATTAAATTGGCTCTCGTCTCTTTGGGCGGCGCTCTCTTCAGAGAGATGCTCGTCGCAGGCGCAGCGGTGCTCGAGAAGAATCGTGCAAACGTCGATGCGCTCAATGTCTTCCCCGTTCCGGACGGTGACACGGGTACAAACATGTCCCTGACCATGATGTTCGCTTCAAAAGAAGCGCAGAAGGTCGAGGGCGATGATATATCCAAGGTTGCCGAAGCTGCGGCTAAGGGCGCTCTCAAGGGCGCACGCGGCAACAGCGGCGTTATGCTCTCTCAGCTCCTTCGCGGCTTCTCCAAGTGTGTGGATAAGAAGCAGTCGCTCACTACCGCAGAGTTTGCAGCATGCCTTAAAATGGGCTCCGATATGGCCTACCGCGCCGTTATGCGCCCAAGGGAAGGCACCATATTGACCGTTGCAAGGACTATTGCAGAGGATATGCTCAAGCTGTCTGAGACCTGCGATGATTTTGAAGTGCTCATTTCCGCTATGCTCAAAAGCGGCGAGGATATCCTTAGGAAAACCCCGGATATGCTCCCCGTGCTCAAACAGGCAGGCGTAGTCGATGCAGGCGGCAAGGGCTTGCTGGTCATCTATACCGGCTATAAGCTGGCGCTGGACGGCGAGGAGTTCGTTATCGAGGATATGGGCAATGCCGCTGCCGATACCACCGGCGCCGAAATGGAGCTCGACAATTCCATCGAGTTTGGCTACTGCACCGAGTTCTTCATCAGAAACATTCAGGGCGACGCAGATGATCAGGCAGACAAACTGCGCGAGAAGCTCATGAAAATAGGCGACTGTGTGCTCGTTGTCGGCGACAGCGAAGTGCTCAAGGTGCATGTACACTCCAATCATCCCGGTCAGGCGATCGAATATGGTCTTGCCATCGGCACTCTGCACGGTCTTAAGATAGACAACATGCGCGAGCAGCACAATACCATTATCGAGGAAGCAAAGACCGTAAACGAGGAAAAGAAGGACGCTCCCAGAGAGCCCTATGCTTTCATAGCGGTCGCTTCCGGCGAGGGTATAGCAAATGTGTTCACCGACCTTGGCGTAAAGAAGATCGTGCTTGGCGGTCAGACCATGAACCCGCCCACCGAGGACTTTATTAAGGCTATTGAAGAGGTGCACGCAGAAAATGTGTACATCCTCCCCAATAACTCCAATATCATCATGGCGGCTCAGCAGGCTGCAGACCTTGAGGAAAACTGCAATGTAAAGGTTTTGCCCACCAAGACCATTCCTCAGGGTATGAGCGCGGTGCTCGGCTTTATGCCCGATAATTCTCCCGAAGATAATTACGAGGCGATGGTCGAGGCGTTCTCCATGACCAAGAGCGGTAAGATCACCTATGCCGTGCGCGACAGCGAGATGAACGGCAATACCATCCACGAGGGCGATG
>SVHB01000086.1 GCA_015056005.1 Clostridiales bacterium | reverse complement strand
CGCGTGCGAAACTGAAAATCTTTCTTTTGAAAATATCGAACAAAAAAATCCGGACGGCACATTGTTCTATGAGAAATAAAAATCAAACACATATCTCAATTAACATTCTTTTAATTATATGCTCTCGCACCGTAGCAACCAAGGGAACTGTACATCCAAATTTTCAATTCTGTAGGACATCATAAAACCTAATATAACAAAAAACAGAAACGAATTTCGTTTCTGTTTTTTTATTACTTTCCTTAAGAGCTGTTCCTTTACGATTAAATATTTTCCGTTAAAATAAAGTTGCTATCCAATAAATGATTCCGTAAACAACACTTGCCACCGTGCCGTAGACGATGACGGGGCCTGCGAGCGTAAACAGCTTTGCGCCTACGCCCATGATATAACCCTCGCGCTTGAATTCCATTGCCGGAGCTACGACCGAGTTTGCAAAGCCTGTGATGGGGACTATAGAGCCTGCACCGGCGAATTTACCGATCTTATCGTAAACGCCAAGACCTGTGAGCGTGGAGCCCAGAAATATCATCACAAGCGATGTGAACGAGCCTGCATCGTCCTGAAACATCATAAGAACGTCGGTAGCAAACGTATTTACCGCCTGACCTATAGTGCAGATGATCCCGCCCACGACAAAAGCACGCCATATACCTTGCCATATTTTGCTGTTGGGCGACGCTTTTTCCACCATTTTCTTGTATTGTTGTTTTTTGGTATGCTGAAGATTATTCTTGTTCATTTGTTCTTGCCTCGCTTGGTATTATGCCCGCTTTGCGCCTGGTCTCGTTTTCACCCGGGGGTCTTTCTGATAAAAGTGCATTGCGGATGGGTTTGTGGTCGGACATACTAAATAAAGCCGAATACGAATTGAGCATTGGATATCGTCTGCCCGCCGCTTTTGAAGAGAAGGAACAAAAGCACTCCAAGCAGGATGAGTATTGCTGCAGAAAGGCAGAACAGGGTAAATTTAAGCGCTGTGATCCTTTGCTTTTGCAAGAAAAAACACCTCCATGAAGGAATAAATATAGTTTTTCAGGCAAAAGCCGCAATTATGTATCAAAGAAACAAATTTTTGAATTGAAAAATGTGCAAAAAAATCATATAATATTGATATAAGGAAAAAAAGGAGCGATCGGATATGCAAAAGAAAATAGAATGTACCGCCCACTGCCCCGAATGCGGCGCAGACCTCGCTTTCCAGGATAATGAGTGCATCTGCAAAAATCCCGACTGCGGCTGGCATTGCTCAAAATGCAAAAACGATGACGACATCTGAGAAATATAGATATTGAGCATAAAAAAGGAATGTTCCCGAAAAGAACATTCCTTTTGATTTTATATTGGTTATCACTCGTATTCGTCGTAGGCTTTTTTGAGGGTGCCGCCGATATCGCAGGTAAGCGCGCCGGTGGGGCAGACCTGGAAGCAATAACCGCAGCCGATGCATTTATCGGTTTTTACAGGCGTCCTTCCGTCCATATCAAGAGCGTAGTTCCAGCAAACATCGGCGCATCTGCCGCAGCCGATGCACTTGCTCATATCGATCTGAGCTGCTTTATATTCGTTGGCGACCGCTTTTATGCGGAACTGTGCTTTTGCCTTGGGCATGTTGTAAAGCTCAAGCGCGGCGCCTGTGAGCTCATCAATGGTGGCATAGCCGTTTTCATCCATCCATTTATCAAGCTGATCGATCACCCTCTTGCATGCCATGGGACCTGCGGAGCAGGCGAGAGCGCCGAACTGCACCATCTCGCTGCCTGACATGAGGATGCGCGCGGCGTTTTCGTAATTAAACACACCGCCGCCTGCGTACATGGGAGTGGTTATGCCCTTGCTCCTTGCTTCCGCAACGGTGTTGCAGACGATGGGAGTTGCCTGAGTGCCGCCGTAGCCGCCGCCGGGGTTGGGCTGGCTGCGCTTGAAATCAAGATCGAAGGTGAACGCTTTCCATCTGGCAGTAGGCCCGACTGCGTCTGCGCCCGCGATTGTCGCGTTGGTGATGGATACCAAAGCGTCGCAGTTTTCCACGGCGAGCTTTACCATGACAGGGATCTTTACAACGGATTTTATCATATGAGTGCAATGGGTGACCAGATGATAATAATCAAACAGCCTTCCGCCCATTGTGGCAACGCCGGGAGTGTTGAAATGCAGTTCAAGAGCATCGGCGCCGGCAAGCTCAAGCTCCTTTGCCTGTCTTACCCATTCGTTCTGCCAATCGCCGCCCGCAACTATATCGGAATAATGTCCAACCGATACCCAGAGCTTTATATCACTGTCGAGCTTTGATTTGGCGAGCTTTACTTCCTCGCAGTATTTTTCAAGCGAGTCGACAATATCGGGCAGGGAAGTACCTGCTGCATGGCTGTGGTATACCTGACCTCCGCCGTATATGGCCTTTTCGCCGCCGCCCACAAAGCTGCCGCCGCCTGAACCGTGACCGAAATTGCGCATGGTGATCGCACCGGGACGCATTTTTGCGGTCTTCAGCACGTTTATCGCTCCCTGAGTTGCGGGACTTGCGGCAACCACAAAGGGATTTATCATGTCAAATTTCTTTACATAAAGCTGAGCCATTACAGCACCCCCATAGTAATAATTGATTTGATTTTGATTTTATGAATATATTATATACTCAAAATCGCTCTGCGGCAAGTTTTTGATCGTAAACAGCAATTATAACTACTAAATCAAGCTTTTTTGTGGTATAATCATCAACATTAAGCGAAAGGAAAATATAGATGAAGACTTTGCATATTGAAAAACTGATGAAAGAGAGGCTTTCATCAGGCGCGTGCGGCAATGCCTTGTCCGTATATAAAAACGGCGAAAAGCTGTATGAGGTTTATATGGGCAAAACTTTCTCCGGCGGAAATAAGGCTGTTGATGAAAACACATTGTTCAGAATATATTCGATGACAAAGGTGATCGTCGCCGCAGCTGCGATGATGCTCTTTGAGCGCGGTGAATTTCTGCTCACAGACCCGATAAGCAAATTTCTGCCCGAGTTTGAAAACCCGATGGTATGTCATCACACCTTTGAAGGCAAGCCGTACCTTGAGCCCGCAAAAAACAGTCTCACGATAGAAAGCCTGCTTTCGATGACCTCCGGTATAGTCAGCGGTGGAGAGAGCTATGCTTCAAGAAAATTTACCGAGGCGATGATAAAGGTAAACGAAGAAACCAACGGAAATCCCACGCTTAAAGATAAGGTCATGGCGATGGGCAGCCTGCCCCTTGCCTTTGAACCGGGCACAAGATGGCGCTACGGCGCGGGGTTAAATGTTATCGGAAGGCTTGTAGAAGTGATATCGGGGAAAAAGCTGGGAGAATTTCTAAGCGACGAGATATTTATTCCGCTTGGGATGAAAGAAACAGCCTTTTTCAGAGAAAAATCGGTTCTGGATGAGCGGCTTTGCGCTCTATATGAAGAACGCGAGGATGAGGACGGCGTTTTTGATCGCACGGTCAAGCGCGACGCTCCGTTTTATGCGGGCAATCGCTTTGAAGACCCATCGGGCGGGCTCACTTCAACTCTTTCAGACTGCATGAAATTTGCCGACGCGCTCTGCTGCGGCAGGCTGATGCATCCTCGTACAGTAGAGATTATGAACACAAACAGGCTGAACGAAAATGCGCTTTCGGATTTCGGAAAATGCGCGCAGAACCTTTCAGGCTACGGATTTGGGCTTGGCGTTCGTACGATGATGGAACCGGGCTTGTCGGGCAGCCTTTCTTCCGTGGGCGAATTCGGCTGGTTTGGCATGGCGGGATCGTATATGCTGATGGACCCAAAGACAGGGCTGAGCGTCGTCTACATGGAGCAGGTCATCCCAAATTTCGGCTGGAATTTCCCCCATCCAAGGCTCAGAAACGCGGTTTATTCGACGTTTTTACAGGAGTGATAATATGGTGATCTCAGCTTCGAGGAGGACCGATATCCCCTGTTATTACAGCAAGTGGTTCATGGAAAGGATACGGGCGGGGTATGTAATGACAAAGAATCCCATGAACCCGGCGCAGATAAAGCGGGTCAGCCTTGATCCAAAGGATACTCAATGCATCGTTTTCTGGACAAAGGATGCAAAAAACATAATGCCCGATCTTAAAGAGCTGGATGATATCGGACACAAGTATTATTTTCAGTTCACAGTTACTCCCTATGATAATACCTATGAAAGAAACCTCAGACCCAAGAAAGACATCGAGCGCAGTTTTATTGAGCTTTCGGATATGATAGGTCGCGAAAAAGTGATCTGGAGATACGATCCTATCATAATCAACGATTATATGACAGTTGATGGACATAAGAAACAGTTTGAGCAAATGGCAAAGCTCTTTGAAAAACATATAGATACTGTGACTGTAAGCTTTGTCGATCTGTATAAAAGAATATCATCTCCGCTCATTCGGGAGGCGAGCGAGAATGAAAGGGCCGAACTTTCGCGCTTTATTGCCGACTGCGCTAAGGCTCATGGCATGAAGGCAGTGTCCTGCTGTGAGAACGGTCTTTCTCAATACGGGATAGGGCAGGCGCATTGCATAGATGCAAACCTGATAGAGCGCATAGCGGGAAGAAAGCTTGATCTTCTGCCCGATAAAAACCAGCGCAAAGGCTGCGGCTGCGCGGAATCTGTCGATATAGGTGCATACGATACATGCTTAAACGGCTGCATTTACTGCTATGCCTGTCACGGCGATCATGTTCAAAAGAAAAACGCCGCAAGACATGATCCTCACGGCGAGTTTCTTATCATTTAGTTGTTTTCATAAAGGTAATCAATGGCGGAATCGATCATGGAATTTACGTTTTCTATGGTTTTTTCCGCCATTTCGCTGTATTTTTGCTGGAAGCGCTGCTGTTCATTGTAAATGCCGGCCTCATCCATTTCAACGAAGGTTATTATAGGACCGTCATCTGTCATTGAAAGTCCCATGATCCCGGTCATATAAATACCGTTTACTCCGTCGTTTCTGTCCATGGTGATAGCAACATTGAAATCGACTTCGTATTCATCCGCGTTATCATTACTGCGCTTTACTTTGTTTACGGTATAACCGGCAACGGGGAGATCGTTTAATATTGCGTCTTTGTTTGTATCAAGCGAAAGCTCTGCTATCCTGTACCTTATCCAGCCCATATAAAGATTTATGCTTGCATTGTCCCTGCAATATGCCGGAACAGCGGGCTCTTTAAGCGTGTGCAGACATCCCCACATATCCTCGAAAAAATCGCTTCCCACGGTTATGGCGTATGCGGCGACGTCCTCAAGCGTCTCCGGAAGCAGTATAGCTTCCTGCTGTTCGTTGTATGGTGGTGAGGTGTTTTCCTCATCCTGCGCTTGGGCATTGGTCAAGGTTTCAACAAGTGCGCTCGTATTGGCAGGCTCGGCCAATGTGTTTGTCATGCCTTGGCTGCTGCAGCCTGCGGCTGTGACTGCGATAAATAAAAGGCACAGCAAAAACAGATGTTTTTTCAACGTATTCACCTCGTTTCAAACAAAAAACGAGAAACGGAAAGCAGATGTTTCCAAGCTCTTACAGTGCGTCCTTCATCATTTGCGCGAGCTTAAATGTGCGCATGGCGTTTTCAAGGGTGCAGATATCGGGATCGTCCTTGCCGCTTAAAAGCACATCGGCCACAAGCTTTTCGTGGGGCATTCCGATGTATTTTGGCATCTCAAAGGGAATCTCTTTGGTTTCTTTCCCAAATGTGAGCACCATAGGCGCCAAAAGATTGCCCGAACTTACCTTTATGCTGCCTTTTGTGCCGAATATCTCGATCTCGTCTCTGCCTTTATCGGAATCAAAGCACCACATTCCGCTGCCGATAACACCGTTTTTCCACTTGAACAGCACAGCAACCGCTCTTTCAAGCCCGTTATTTTCAGGGTAAGATGCGGCAAGCACCTGTGCGTCTTCATACGCGCCCACCATCATATCCAGAGCGTCAAGGGCGTGGATATCGGCTTCAAAGAAATGACCGCCGCCTGCGACCTGAGATTGACCTCTCCAGCCGTGAAGCGAGCTTTTGGTGCAGGTGGACATTATGCGCACGGATACAAGATCGCCGATATATTTGCTGTCAATAAGCTCCTTTGCCTTCAAAAACTGGGGCAGAGCTCTTCTGTAATGGGCGACAAAAGGCTTTACGCCGTATTTTTTCGCTTCTTCAAGGATTAGCTCAGCATCTTCATAGCGCATCGATATCGGTTTTTCGATATAAACATGCTTTTTTGCCCTTATGCATTTGAGCGCAAGCTCTTTGTGCACATCGGGTGTGGTGGCGATATATACTATATCGATATCGTTATCCGATAAAAGCTCGTCAACGCTTTTATAAACGGTGCAGCCGTTATGGCGCTCAGACCAGCTGATCGCCTTTTCGTATGTTCTGTTCCAGATGCCTTTTAGCTCGCAGTTGTCGTTCAGATAAAGCCCGGGGCCGTTTTTCATTTCGGTAACATCGCCTGAGCCCAGCATACCCCAAATGATCTTCTTCATATTCTTTTCCTCCAGATGCGTATATATAAATAATACTATCTGTAAGCTTTTGTATCAAGCGCAATATTGTTGAATTTATTTAATTGACTGAAAGTTATAAAAAGAATAAAATATATGTATGAAAAGCTTTCTCGGGAGGTGTCATATGAATATTAAATTTTTCGGTGCGGCAAGAAGCGTTACCGGCTCATGCCATATGCTCAGCACTTCAGACGGTGATTTCCTTATCGACTGCGGCATGCGTCAGGGTCAGGATAAGCGCGGCGAATACGGCGAAGATGCTTTTCCTTTTGATCCCTCGAAAATAAAAGGCGTTCTGCTTTCCCATGCGCATATAGACCACAGCGGTCTTATTCCCCTTTTGTATAAGCGCGGTTTTACCGGAAATGTCCTTTGCACCAGTGCGACATCTCTTTTGGCGACCATAATGCTGCCCGACAGCGGTCATATTCAGGAGCAGGATGCGCAGTGGCAGACCAAGAAGAATTTAAGGGCGGGCAAATCGCCGGTCGATCCTCTCTATACGGTCGATGATGCAAGAAACAGCCTTAAATACTTCAGGGGCGTTGAGTATGGCGACGTTGTAGAGCTTACAAAGAATATACGCGTCTGCTTCAGAAACGCAGGTCATCTTCTGGGCTCGGCGGTTATAGAAATATGGGTCACCGAAAACTCAAAAACATCCAAAATTGTGTTTTCGGGCGATATCGGCAGGGCGGACAGACCGATCATTGAAGACCCGGCGGTTATTTCCGACGCCGATTATGTTGTAATGGAAGGCACCTACGGCAACCGCAATCACGGTATCGGCAGTGACGACGAAAAGGAAAACGAGTTCAGGGAAGTGCTGTCGCAAGCCATCAGGCGCGGCGGCAATGTCATCATTCCTTCATTTGCGATAGGCAGAACTCAGGAAATACTGTATTATATCAAAGGTATCATGGAATCGGGCACTCTTCCCGAACTTGAAAAGGTTTCGGTATACATCGACAGCCCGCTCGGAATAGAGGCGACCAAGGTATACGAGCGCTGCGTCAACGGATATTACGACGAAGAGGCGCTTGCGCTTTCAAAAACCGGCTCACCCTTTGAGCTTTCAAACCTCAATATCGCCCAGAGCGCTGATGAGTCAAAACTTATAAACGTGACCGACGGGCAGAAGATAATAATCTCGTCCTCGGGCATGTGCGACGCAGGCAGGATCCGCCACCATCTGAAGCATAACCTTTATAAGGGCAACGCGACTGTGATCTTTGCGGGCTATCAGGCTCAGGGCACCTTGGGCAGGAGCCTGCTTGACGGAGTTAAAAAGGTACGCCTTTTCGGCGAAGAAGTAAGGGTAAACGCAAAAGTTGTCAATATGGAAGGCTTTTCCGGTCATGCGGGCAAGGATGAGCTTTTGAATTGGGTATCGACGCTTGCTAAGAAGCCCAGAAATGTTTTCCTTGTTCACGGTGAAGAGGATGCGCTTGCATCCTTGGGCTCCGCGCTTGAGGAAAGAGGCTTCGCGGTCACCATACCTCACTTAGGAGATTCAATAGAGCTTGATATGAGCGGCAGACCCGAGCCCGCGCAGATCGAACCTGTGAAGACCATCACTATCGAAAGCACATCAAGGGATTACGCTATGCGCGAGCAGATCGAGCGCCTTGAAAGCATGCTCAGCCGCGCAATGACCAGAAGATCGCCCGATATGGAGCTCAAGCTAACCATACTTCAGGCAGACCTCAAATCCCTTGCCGATAAATGGGATGAACTTATAAAATAAGGAGATAAAATGGAGCCTTATAAAAATATAGAAATAATCGGCGCCATAAAAGAAACCGTGACCGGGAACGGATATACGAAGAAATCTCTTACACACCTTTCCGGGCAGGAACTGATA
>SVHB01000005.1 GCA_015056005.1 Clostridiales bacterium | reverse complement strand
CGTAACCGGGTGTTTTCCCACGACCGGTCTGCCAATGCCCTTCTTCTCCGCGGGCGGCACAAGCCTTTGGGTGTTCATGGGCGCAGCGGGAATACTTCTCAATGTTTCGCGCTATGCGCAGCCCGAGGAAAAAAAGGCTGCGGTAAAGGATAAAAACAGCGGTACAAAAAGCGATAATGTGCGCAGCTTCCCGGATGGGAAGAGGTTGGAATACCGCTCAAAATAATATACAAATACCAAAATACAATGTATAATGCTATGTGGAAGGTTTATATGGCTGCATTGTATTTTGCTTTTGCATTGACATAATTCACATTTTCCCGCGTGATGCATAAGATGAAGCATGAGCGGGAGGAGATATTATGTATATGTATAAAGTGGTGGGCGGGCAAAGGCTGGTTGGCGATATATGCGCAGGAGCGGCTAAAAATTCCGCTTTGCCGGTGCTTGCCGCGTCGCTGCTCTCGGGCGGCGAGGTCAGCATAAAGCTGCCTGATCTGAGCGATGTTGATGATATGCTGGGCATACTCTCCTGCCTTGGCTGCAGGATAAAGCGGGAAGACGATATTGCCGTGATCGATCCAAGCTGTGCCGACAGATGGGTGATGCCCGAAAAGCTTTCCAAAAAGATTCGTTCATCGATATTCATGCTCGGCCCCATACTTGCAAGGAACAAAAACGCCTGCTTTACATATCCCGGCGGATGCGAGATAGGACTCAGGCCTATAGACATACATCTGAGTGGTTTAAGGCAGCTTGGGATCGATATCGAGGAATCTTCGGGGATGATCCATTGCCGGGGAAATCTTATTGGCGCAAGGCTGCATCTGGATTACCCGAGCGTTGGTGCGACCGAAAACCTGATGATGGCGGGAGTGCTTGCAAAGGGCGAGACGGTGATAGATAACCCTGCGACCGAGCCTGAGATCGTAGACCTTGCACGGTTTTTGAAAAGCCTGGGCGCAAGGATAAAGGGCGAGGGGTCTTCAAGGATCGTGATAGAGGGCGTAAAAAGCCTTGGAAGCAGCGCAGAGGTGTTTTGTCCCATAAGCGACAGGATAGTTGCGGGAACTTTGCTTGCGGCATGCGCAGGCTGCGGCGGCGATATTTATGTAAGGGACGCACGGGCTCATGATATGACGGCGATAATACATAAGCTCAGGCAAATGGGATGTCAGATAATTGTATCCGACGGTATCAGGATAAGATCAAGCGGTGAGCTTTCCTCGTTCAGGGATATCGCTACATATCCGCATCCGGGGTTCCCGACCGATATGCAGGCGCAGATGGCTGCAATAGCGTGCGTCGCCAGAGGAACTTCCTCGATAACGGAAAACGTGTTTGAAAACAGGTTTGGCTATGTTAATTGCCTTAAAAAGATGGGCGCGGATATTTCCGTACACGGAAGGACCGCGATCATCAGAGGCGTGAAAAGCCTTGAGGGAGCAAAGATCGAAGCAAGGGATCTAAGGGGCGGCGCCGCGCTTACCATTGCCGCGCTTGCTGCCAAAGGCGAAAGTGAGATCGGCGGCGTAGAGTATATAGACAGGGGCTATTCGGGTTTTGAAAATATGCTTTCATCGCTCGGAGCCGATATCAAAAGAGAGATATGCACTAAGCGGTGCTTATAAAATGACTTGTTGGGTGGTGTGTGTTTGAAAAAGCTTGTCAGGGCGCTCATAGCAATAATCGTTGTGGCGCTTTGCGCCGGATTAGGCTATGCAGCGCTCAGGGTCAGAGAGATACATGTTGTTGGAACGATTAATCGGGATCCTCAGGAAGTGCGCGATCTTTCCCTTATACAAACGGGCGAGAGCATTTTTACCTTAAACAAAAAAACTGTGGAAGAAAATATTAACAAAAGCCCGTATTTCATCGTTGAATCCATAAAGGTTACTGGGCTCAACGCGGTCACAATAACCATAAAGGAACGCGTTCCCATAGGTGTTGTGGGATTTGGTTCCTACGATCTAATAATCGACGAGCAGGGAACTGTGCTGCAAAGCACAAACCACGGCATGATGGATGTGAGCTCATTGCTCAAGGTCGACGGAGTATATGTAGTTTCCTTCGGTCTGGGTCAGCAGCTCAGCTCTTCAAAACCCGAACAGCTGGATACTTTGAAAGCCTTGCTTGAAGGCATAAAGGAATACGGCTTTGAAGAAAACGTGAAGGGTGTAAACGTAGCTTCGCAGACCGATGTGAGGCTTACAACTGCCGAAGGGATAAATGTAAAGCTTGGGACCACGGTTCAGCTTGAAAGAAAGCTCAAATGGATAGAGGCGGCAATGCCCGAGCTTAGAAGCAGATATTCGTCTGATCAGCTGAACGGATCGAGCCTTGATGTCACGACCGCTGACAGCGCGATCTTTGCGCTCAAGGAATGATGTACAAAAAAGCTTTGCCCGGGGGATAAAATTTACTTTTCCCCTTTTATTTTAAGCAACTTTGGTGTATACTATATATTAGGCATATTGTATGTGCCAAATATTTGACAGGAGCTTGTTTGCGGCATGAAAACTACCGTGGCTGCCGTTGATATCGGCACTTCAAAGATCGTCTGCGTTATCGGCGAGTTCGACGATGATTTAAGCGGCGAGCTTATCGGCTACGGGGTGAAGCCATACGACGGCTACAGCGGCTTTGAATGGAATCAGAGCGAGGAAGACGTGGCAGACGCCGTATCCGGGGCAATTCACTTGGCCTACGAGATGTGCGGAAGGCAAGCCGACTCGGTTTATGTATCCGTTCCTGCCTCGTGGGTCAGCGTTATCCCCTGCACGGGAAATGTATCCGTTGAAGGCGGTAAGGTCAGCGAGGACGACATGAAGGCCGCGTTTGATAATGCAGTGCCCTATGTTGCCGACAGGAGCATGCTGCTGCACAGATGCATAGCCTGGTTCAAGGCGGGCGAAAGCGTGACCATGGAGCCTGTGGGTCTTAAATGCGACGAGCTTTCCTGCAGCGT
Organism: Clostridiales bacterium; assembly: GCA_015056005.1. Lineage (GTDB taxonomy): Bacteria > Bacillota > Clostridia > Christensenellales > UBA1750 > SIG373. Next base: position 55,264 of record SVHB01000005.1, on the reverse strand, counting down.
TTATGCTATGACATGCGAAAAGCGCCTTGCGGACAAGCTTACAAGGCTCATCGGCATTGCAGGCTATAAGATCAAAGGTTTTTTGAGCGCTCAGCTTGGCGAAACTCTGCTTGCCGTTCCGCCTGCGGAAAGGGACAGGACCGCGGTTCTTATCGACTGCGGCTATATGACCACTCAGGTCATGGTGGCAAAGGGCGACGCAGTCTGCCATATGAGCGTTATTGACGACGGCGCGGGTTTTTGGACCGCAAGGATAGCGCAGGAGCTTGATATTCCATTCCAGATGGCCGAACAGATCAAGCGGAGGCTTATTCTGGCTCCGGGAGAAAACACCGGGAATTCAAAGATCACGCTTTTTGATGCAAGCGGCGAGGAGATCAGCTTTGACAGCGATACAGTTGAGCGTATCGTTATAAAGCCCTTGTCCGAGCTTGCGGATACGATCAAATCGGAGCTTTTGAGCTGTGATATAGCGATCGGAAATAAGACCGCGTATTATCTGACCGGCGGCGGTCTGGCTCCCATGGGGGGAGCGCGTCAGTTCTTATCCGGCAGGCTTGGCGTTCCCGTCAGAGCCTGTGCGGTGAAGCCCACCAAGCTTATGGGCGCAAATTATGTTTCCTCAGTCGGCCTTTTGGAGTTGGTTTTTGAACAGATAAGTCAGGAAAGAATGAACTCCAAAACGGATCTTATTACTAAATTAAAGTCCATTTTCAAGAAATAAGGGGGATGCTTGTGTACGATTTCGAAGTTGAAGCCACTCAGGGCGCAAAGATAAAGGTTTTAGGCGTAGGCGGAGCGGGCGGCAACGCCATCAACCGCATGGTGGATTACGGCCTTCAGGGCGTAGAATTCATCGCTATCAACACCGACGCTCAGGTGCTTAAAAATTCCAAGGCTGATATCAAGCTGCAGATCGGCGAAAAATCCGCTCGCGGTCTTGGCGCCGGCGCAGTTCCCGAAAAGGGCAAGAAGGCAGCCGAAGAGAGCCGTGACGATATCGCAAACGCTATCCGCGGCAGCGACCTCGTATTTATCACCGCCGGTATGGGCGGCGGCACCGGCACCGGCGCTGCTCCCGTTATTGCTCAGCTCGCAAGAGAGATGGATATCCTCACCATCGGCGTTGTTACCAAGCCCTTCGCATTTGAAGGCCGCAAGCGCATGATGAACGCAGAGCAGGGCATCATTGAGCTTAAAAACGCTGTGGATACTCTCGTGGTCATTCCCAATGAAAAGCTGTTCCAGGTAGTGTCCAAGAACACCACCATCAACGACGCTTTCATGATGGCTGACGATACCCTGCGTCAGGGCATCCAGGGCATCACCGATCTTATCGCTATCCCCGCAATGATCAACCTCGACTTTGCCGATATCAAGACCGTTATGTCCTCCAGGGGCATGGCTCATCTGGGCATCGGCACCGCCAAGGGCGACGATCGCGTTACCGAAGCCGCACGTCAGGCCGTGCTTTCTCCCCTGCTTGAGACCAGCATCGAGGGCGCAAGGGCCGTTCTTATCAATATCACCGGCGGCTCCGATATGGGCATCCTCGAGGTCAACGACGCTGCTTCCCTCATTCAGCAGAACGCAGATCCCGATGCAAACATCATCTTCGGTGTTGCTATCGACGATACCATGGAAGGCGCAGTCCGCGTGACCGTTATCGCAACCGGTTTTGAACCCTCTCAGGAGGAGCAGGCCAAGACCGTGGACAGCCTCTTTGCTGCGGCTCAGATCCGCGCCAAGCAGGAAGCTATGCCCGATGCAAGCGGCAACATGATCCCCGATTGGGTCAGAGCCGATGCAAGGCCCATCCAGCCCCAGAGCTTCAATCAGCCCGTGCAGCAGGCTCAGCCCGCTTATCAGGCTCCCAATCAGTTCCAGCAGGCTCAGCCCCAGCAGATCGACCCCGCAGGCTTCACCCGCAGGGCGACCTACAACGTAAACGCTGAAGCTCAGCAGGCTCCCCAGAATGGCTTCCAGGTTCCCACCGGCATGCGCGGCGCTCCCCAGCCCCGCACTTATGCTCGCGAGGAAGAGGCTCCCGTTTATCAGCAGCCCATCCAGCAGCCCGTTTCTCCCGCCGCTCAGCCCGAGCAGCCCGCTGCGCAGCCCAGGCAGGCAGGCAGACAGGATATTCCTTCCTTCCTGCGCCGTCCCACCAAGTAAATTATAAAAGATCAAGGCAGGTCATAGCTTTTATGACCTGCCTTTTTTGTTGACAAAGCGGTCTACATGGTGTAAACTGGTTTACATGAAGTAAACCAAAAAAGGAGGAGCAAATGGATACTTCTCTTGGAATGATAGAAGCCAAGTTTGCCGATTTGATCTGGGAGAGCGAGCCGATAGCATCGGGCGAGCTGGTAAAAAGGGCGTATGATGCGCTCGGATGGAAAAAATCGACCACATATACTGTGCTTCGAAGGCTCTGTGAGCGCGGGATATTTATAAACGAAAACGGAATCGTAACGTCTTTGATAAATCGAGCCGATTTCTATGCAATGCAGAGCGAAAAATTTGTCGATGAACGCTTCGAAGGCTCACTACCGGGGTTTATTGCGGCGTTTGCATCAAGGAAAAAGCTCGGCAAAAAGGAGATAGAGGCGCTGCAGAAGCTTATAGACGACAGCCGGAGGGAAGAAGATGTTTAGCCATAGCGTTGTGCCGCGGCTTTTGAACATGTCGATAACCGCGAGCGCTGTTATTGTTGCGGTAATATTTGTACGCCTTCTGCTCAAAAAAGCGCCGCGGGTGATATCGTATGCCCTGTGGGGGATAGTGCTGATAAGGCTTCTTTGCCCGATGGCGCTTCAGTCGCCGGCATCGCTGTTTGAGCTTGTTTCGCCGCCCATGAACGAAGCAGGGGCGATGGAATATATCCCTCAAAGCATCGATCGGCAGGATTTTGCCGCTGTGGATATGCCGGCAGAGGAGATCGACGCGGCTATAGACGAAGGCGCGTACGATAGGCTGTCGGTGCCGCTGTATTCATCAGCGTTTGGGATATGGCTGTTTGGAGCCTGCGCAATGCTGGCGATGGGCTTGTTTCAGCTTGTAAGGCTGAAAAGGAAAGTTACGGGCGCAGTTAATGAAAGCGGGAATGTTTATATTGCGGATCGCATAAAAACCGCGTTTGTCATGGGCGTTGTAAAGCCAAGAATATACATTCCCTCAGCGCTTGATGAAGCACAAAAAGAGCTTGTATTGATGCACGAAAACAGGCATATAGCAAGGTTTGATCATGTTATTCGCATTGCTGCGTTTTTTGCGCTTTGCATCCATTGGTTCAATCCGCTGGTATATCTGGCATATGTGCTTGCGGGAAGAGATATGGAGCTTTCCTGCGATGAAGCGGTCATCAAACGCCTTGACAAGGCTCAGCGCGCGGATTATTCGCAGATGATACTCAATATATCAATCGGGAAAAGTCCGCTCCCGGAGGTTCCTGTGGGCTTTGGCGGCGGCAGCGTTTCGCAAAGGATAAAAAGAGTGCTGAAAAACGGAGCTGCACCGCGGTGGCTGATAGCGGCTGCTTTGATCGTGCTTTTTACGGCAGCTCTGATTTTGCTGACAAATCCCATGCAGCCCAATACACTTTTGCTCGCTTCGGATTATGATTCGGTAAAACTGATACACGGCGAGGATATCGATTTGTTCGGAATATCGCTGACCACCGATTTCACGCTTTTTGAGCGCGCGCCGAGTTATTCGGGCTATGAAGAAATAGGTTTTATGGAAAAATATCCCGCATCTCTTGCCGAAAATGCGCTTTCAGGGTACGGCGTTGGCAGCATTGCTGATGCAAGGTATTTTGAAAAAAGCGGTGTGATGCGCCTTGCCGTTCAGTGCAAAAACGGCGATAATTATTACGCTGTATTGGACGATACGCCGAGCGTTTACAAGGTTCGCCCGACTCTTTATATAAAATCCAACAACGGCCCTTTTTATGAAAGGACGATATCGGATAACCTTAATACCGATGTCAAAACTGTCATAACAATAGCTGAGGGCGATGTACAGCTTGTGGGCTTTTTGGAGGGCGAGGACAGGTTCGGCTTTGCATCCTTCAGAATCAAGAATAACTGCGCCGAGATGCTCTGCGCATATTCCTATGATGTTCCCGAAAGCGGGATATATTATGCCGATGATGCCATAATCAGCGCTGAGGGTACTTACAATGTCGTACTGAACAAGAATCTTGCGCTTGGCGGCATTAAACGCTATGTTGAAGGCAATGTTTATACTAAAGAGGGCGATTTTGGCGATGATACCATGATACTTATGAAGTATCAATCCCCGTATCAGTTCTCTCAAAGCCTTGAGTTTTTGGATGGACTGGGCAATGTTATAGGCTTGCAGGAGGTAGAGAAAAAGCCCGATCATGAGTTCTTTCAAGACCCTGAGCATCCCGGCTATACAGCAAGCTATTTTGAGATCATACCAAAGGAAAATGCGGCGCTTGTTATTCACGGCGTTGAAAACGCACAGAAGCTGGCAATAAGCAGCGTTCAGCATATGTTGATAAGCCATTTTGATACTGCAGATAAGCTGGAAAGCTTTGTTTCTGAGGCTGAGAAAACATGGAAGCTGGATGAAAAATATGATGCGGACCCAAGCTTTTTGGAGTCTGTCAAAAAATATGACGACAGCTTTTTTGAGGAGTATTCCATAATTCTGGTGCAGGCGGGAAAGGCCCCGAAAGACAGGGTTTTAAGGATGAACGATATGAGTCTTGTGAACGGCAGGCTCTTTGTGACCGTGGAAAGCCGCGAACCGGACGGACTGGAGTGGGGCGGCGGCACTAATAATTGGCTAATTTTGATAGAAGTGCTTAAAAATGATATAGATACCGCAAGGGAATTTGATTCGTGGCGAGAAGATTCGTGGCGTGAATGAAAATATATGAAACTTTCGATTGATGCGCTGCGTCTGAATAAATGGTGATGAAAATGCGGAAAAAGATTTTACCGGGATTTATTTATGTATTGCTCTGCCTGATACTTATAGTAGGTATCGGGATACTGCCCAAAAGACCGCTCAAGAACATAAGGGCAGAAGATATTATCAGCGCAAGCGTGTATGTATATCCGCCCGATATGAACGCTCAGGTCGCTGATGAGGACTTTGAAAAACTGGCAAAGATCATTTCATCCCTGCAGGTATACGGAAAAGCTATGGATGAGATCGAGCCAATTACGGGCGGCGGCGTAAGCGTTGAGCTTATGACAACGAACGGCAATATCGAAATCTCGAACATCGGCAATCTTTATCTATGCATCAACGGAAAGTATTACCGCGGCTATTATAGGCCGATGGACGCGCTTGACAGTTTCGCAAGAAAGGTTACGCAATAACAAAAGACAAGGCGTTTGCCTTGTCTTTTACCATATATATGGGATAATTTTGTATTTAACTTTTTGCTTGTATTCATTGTAGCCTTTAAGTTCTGCCTCAAGCACCTTTTCTTCGTTTTGTATGCGAAGTATTATGATGGGAATATAGGCAAGAAAAATTATGAACGTGAAAAGCGAACCGAGCACAAGCCCCATTGAGGGAAACAGCAAAACGGTTGCCATATACATGGGATGGCGGACAATACCGTAAAGCCCTGTATCGATAACCTTTTGGTCTTTCTGAACTTTGATCGTTCTTGAAAGATAGGTGTTTTCGCGAAGGACCTCGCCGTAGAGCGCATATGCAAGAAGAAACAGCGCTGCGCCGAGTATGCTGACCCATTTCGGCAAGGGCAGCCACGAAAACCTGAAATCAAGCCCGGCGATGACGAAACCGACTATGAACATGAGCCCGGAGAGCTTAATGACCAGACTCTGTTCCTTCTCCTTTTCCTTTGCGTCAAGGCGGCTTTTTAGCAGCTCCGGGTTTTTATTCATCATTATCAGGCCGGCGATAAACATTGGGATAAACAGCACGCACATCAGCAGCAGGCCCGGACCGTATTTCAGCGTTCCTGCAGGGATAAAAACAAGCGCGCCCACCAGCAAAACGCCCAAGGCAAATTTTGATATGGCAGAAATAAACAGTTTTCTGTTCACCTTACATCCGTATCCTTTCATAGATATCCGATATTTCCTGCGTTTTGCCGGGGAAGGCGGGCCATGCATCTATATTGTCGCCCGTTTTTCTGGGAATGATATGGATGTGGAAATGTGGTACGGACTGGCCTGCGGCTTTGCCCGAGGCATTCAAAAGGTTCACTCCCTCATAGCCGCAGTTGTTTATGAGATGCTCCGATACTTTTTTGACTGTGCTCATGAGTGCGAAAAGGGTTTCTTCGTCGCAGTCAAAAAGGCTTACAACGTGTTTTTTCGGCACTGCAAGCATATGTCCGTCAACATCGCCGGCTATATCCATAAATACCAGCGTTTTTTCGTCTTCATACACCTTCATTGAGGGCACTTCGCCCGCGATTATCCTGCAGAAAATATCGCTCATATTATATCCTCCGTTAAAGAAAAAGGCTCCCAAGGTCGGGAGCCTTTAATTATTTTATTAAGCCTTGCCGTTGCAGCCCAGGACGTTAACGATCTTATGGCGAACCATAGCGCGGATAGCGTCACGAGCGGGGGTGAGGTACTGACGGGGATCGAAGTGATCGGGATGCTCGGTGAAGTGCTCACGAACGCTGGAGGTCATAGCAAGACGCAGGTCGGAGTCGATGTTGATCTTGCAAACTGCCATGGTAGCAGCCTGACGGAGCATTTCTTCGGGAACGCCGATAGCATCGGGCATCTTGCCGCCGAACTTGTTGACCTTAGCAACGAATTCCTGGGGAACGCTGGAAGCGCCGTGCAGAACGATGGGGAAGCCGGGGAGGCGACGCTCAACTTCTTCGAGGATGTCGAAACGAAGCTGGGGCTTGGTGCCGGGCTTGAACTTGTATGCGCCGTGGCTGGTGCCGATAGCGATAGCCAGAGAGTCAACGCCGGTCTTCTCAACGAATTCCTGAACCTGATCGGGATCGGTGTAGCTGCCTTCGCCTGCTGCAACCTTAACTTCGTCTTCAACGCCTTCGAGCTTGCCGAGTTCGCCTTCGACTACTACGCCGTGGTCATGAGCGTACTTAACGACTTCGCGGGTAACTTCGATGTTCTTAGCGAAATCATAGTGAGAACCGTCGATCATAACAGAGGTGAAACCGCCGTCGATGCAGGACTTGCAGGTCTCGAAATCTGCGCCGTGGTCAAGATGTACGCAGATGGGCAGATCGGTGTCAGCAACTGCTGCTTCGATCAGCTTCATGAGGTAAACGTGCTTGGCATACTTGCGGGCGCCTGCGCTTACCTGAAGGATCAGGGGAGCATTTTCGAGCTTTGCAGCTTCGGTGATGCCCTGAACGATCTCCATATTGTTGACGTTAAAAGCGCCGATGGCGTAGCCGCCTTCGTAAGCCTTTTTGAACATTTCAGTACTGGTTACCAGTGGCATGGAAAGACCTCCTAATATTTCATTTGGATATATTATAACACCAAATTTTGCCGTTTGCAACGCATTTTAACATTATAAGGCAAATTCTACCTTAACGGCTCTGGCAATATCGGAAAGATCGGAGATGTTTACGGTCTGAGTCATGGCGGAGGATTCGAACCAGCTGAGTTCCGCCTTATTGCCGTCGACCTTTTTGACCCTTCTTACCATATACTGCCCTGCAAGCTTGAATACCATTACGGAATTATGGGTAATTCCTTTCTGGGGAATGCAAAGCACCAGATCTCCTGCGCAGATCCTTATATCGCGCATAGTGCCGTCAGGTACCTTGAAATAGAACACGTTCTGAGGGTTTGCCCCCATGACCTTGCCGTCTTCAAGGGCGATCATATTGTGACCAACGAGGTTATGCGCGCTGTCGTATATGGGCACGCGCTTGATAACGCCGGAAAGAGCGTCCTTCCAGGTATCGGAAACTTCGCCCTGAGGGACTTTGGGCTCCTGTACTTTTGGTTTTTTGATCTGGGGAGTGTAGGTGGGAGCAGCGGGCATGGAAGCCACGGCGGTCTCGGCGTTCAGGTCGTTCATAACGGTATCGACAGCGCCCATTGCTTTGAGCATTCTGGTTGCAATGATATCGTTGGGGATCTTTCTGCCGCTTTCGACTTCAAGCACGAAAGCCTCGGAAACGCCGCACTTGCGCGCGAGCTGCTTTGGGGTCATGTTATATTTGGTGCGCTGGGATTTTATAAGGTCGCCAAGTCGTGACATTTTGTTTACCTCTCTTGTTCAAGGCTGGAAAGATCAAAGGGAGTTTCCTGATATACGTAATAGTTGAGCCAGTTCTGGAAAAGCAGATTGGCGTGAGAGCGCCATCTGACAAGCGGCTGCTTTGTGGGATCGTCATCGGGGAAATAATGCGCGGGAACGGGAACATCCATACCCTTGCCGATATCGCGGGTATACTCGTTTTTGAGCGTGTCCCAGTCATATTCGCTGTGACCCGTTACGAAAACATTTTTCATATCGGTGGAAGAAACAAGATAAACGCCTGCTTCCTGAGAATACGCCAAAAGCTCAAGCCTCGGGTCTTTTTCGATATCCTCGCGCCTTATCTCGGTATGCCTTGAATGGGGCGCCCAGAAAGTATCGTCAAAGCCGCGGACGATGGGGGCCTTTTTATTGAGCACCTCATGGGCAAAAACGCCCGAGCATTTTTTATCAAGCGGGTGCTTCTGTATGCCGAAAATGTGATAAAGACCTGCCTGCGCCGCCCAGCAGATATAAAGGGTGGAAAAGACATGGTGCTTGCCCCATTTGATGATGCGCACAAGCTCTTCCCAGTAATTTACCTCTGTAAAATCGATCTGCTCAACGGGCGCGCCGGTGATGATAAGACCGTCGAATTTATCGTCCTTGATCTCATCAAAGGTCTTGTAAAAAGCATCCAGATGCTCCGGATCGGTGTTCTTGGAAAGATGGGAAGCGGTCCTGAGCAGCGTTACTTCAATCTGAAGCGGAGTGTTGCCCAGAAGACGCAGAAGCTGAGTTTCGGTTACGATCTTGGTGGGCATTAAATTGAGTATGGCGATCTTGAGCGGACGAATATCCTGCTGAGAGGCTCTTCTTTCGTCCATTGTGAATATGTTCTCGTCTTTTAAGATCTGCACTGCAGGCAGATCGTTGGGCACTTTTACGGGCATGTCGGTCCTCCGGGCATTTCTTTATTTGATGGCGGCTCTGATAGCCTGATCGAGGTCTTCCTTCAGGTCTTCGATATCCTCAAGACCCACGCTGACCCTGATCATACCGTCGGTAAGACCGCTGCTCAGCCTTTCCTCGCTGCTCATCTGGGAATGAGTGGTGCTGGCGGGGTGGGATACCATGGAATGAGAATCGGCAAAATTGGATGCGTGATAGAAAAGCTTAAGGTTATTTATGAATTTTGCACCTGCTTCCACGCCGCCCTTTATATCAAAGCAGAAAAGGCCTGAGCAGCCCTTGGGAAGGTCACGCTTTGCAAGCTCATAATACTTGCTTTCGGGGATCTCGGGGTAGGTGATACCCTCTACGCCCGGGTGATCCTTCAAAAATTCAATGAGCTTTCTTGTGTTGTAAACTATCCTGTCCATTCTGACGGACAGGGTCTCAAGGCTGTTTATAAGGAAAAAGCTGTTCATGGGGGAGGGTGCGGCGCCGACATCCCTCTGGATGCTGACCCTCGCCTTGCCTATGAAGGCGGCGCTGCCGAAAAGCTTGGTATGGATATCGCCGTGATAGGAGGGGTCGGGCTGAGTGAGCATGGGGAATTTGCCCGATGCTTCCCAGTCAAACTTGCCGCCGTCGATTATCATGCCGCCCATGGTGGAGCCGTGACCGCCGACGTATTTGGTGGTGGATTCAACTACTATATCTGCACCGTGCTCGATGGGACGATAAAGGTACGGGGAGGCAACGGTGTTATCGATCATAAGCGGGATGCCGTTTTCGTGCGCGATGGCGGAGATGGCTTCAACGTCGATAACATTGATAACGGGGTTGCCGAGCTGTTCTGCATAGAAAAGCTTGGTGTTGTCCTTCATTGCGCGCCTGAAATTTTCGGGATCATCGGGGTTTACAAAGGTGGTGGTGATGCCGTATCTGGGCAGGGTCTGGCTCAGAAGATTAAAGGTACCGCCGTAGATATAGGTGGAAGATACGACATGATCGCCCGCGGAAAGGATTGTAAGCAGGGCGATAAGCTCTGCTGCATGACCGGAAGAGGTCGCAAGCGCGCCCACGCCGCCTTCAAGCGCAGCCATTCTGGTCTCAAGAACGGCGCTGGTGGGGTTGCCAAGGCGGGTATAGATATATCCGTCATCCTTGAGCGCAAAGCGATCTGCGGCCTGCTGAGCGGTATCGTAATGATATGCGTTGGACTGATAGATCGGCACGGTTATGGCGCTGTTGGCAGCGTCCTTGCGGTAACCCGCGTGCAGTGCAATGGTATCGAACTTCATTTATATTCGCTTCCTTATTTAAGAAATTGGTTGATAAACAGGTTTATTTTGGGGTGGCGGCTTCGGAACCTATGACGGCCTTGATCTCGCCGTAGGCAGCGTTCATCCTGTTGAGCGCTGCTGCGTCAAGGGCGGAACCGGTGGTGTATTTGTAAATGGGCAGGACCTCAAATTTGAGCTCTGCGCCGGAGCTTACACGGTTAATGTAGGTGGGGATGTATTCGGGAGTCGCGATGGTAACCTCGCCTGTCTCGTTATCCTTGGTGATGTTGAGGGAGAGAATGATGCCGCTGTCGTTGTACTGCTCGCGGTATTCGGATACGAAGTTGCCAAGGCAGTATGCAACGATACCGTGACCGACGCTTCCGTCGTTCCTTGAGATCTCCTTGTTGGTGATCTTCATGACCTGCTGAGCATGGGTGCCCAAAATGACATCCGCGCCTGCACTGAGCAGGGTCTCGGCAAGCTCTCTCTGCTCACTGTTTGGCTCTCTGGTGAAGAGCTCGCCCCAGTGCATGCAAAGGATAACTACGTCTGCGCCCTTATCGCGGACGCGCTGGATATCGCTTACGATATTGCTTGCGACCATGGTGTTGGTGGCGTACTGCTTTTCATCGGAGGAAAGGTCGTTTAAGTTCTGCCTGAATTCGTCGGAGTAGGAAAGGATGCCGAGCTTGATGCCTTTTACATCGACCAGGCTGTATCTTTCAGCGTTTGCGGAATCAAGGGAGGTATATGCGCCGAAATGGTCAAGCCCTGCGGATTCGACCGCCTCGATGGTGGAACGGATGCCCGCCATGCCCTGGTCGAGGATATGGCTGTTGGCAAGCGTGACTGCGTCAATATTTGCGTTTTTGATAGCTGCATAGATGCTGGTGGGAGTGTTATAGCTCTTTCTGCCGCTGTATGCAGTAACGCTGGTGGCAACTGAGATGGACTCGAAGGATGCGATGGTATAGTCGGAATCAAGATCCTCTGCGACCTTTTCAAAAAGGGCATTGAAGTCATATTCGTCGCCGGCTGCGTCGTAGGCCGCCTGCAATATCTCTGTCTGAGGCGCGATATCTCCGACAGCTTTGATGTTTATGGTAGTGACATTGCTGTTATCGGGTACATCCTGAGGATCGGAGGTATCCTCGGGGGTAACGTCCGCCTCGGGATCCGGGGTAGTGATGGGCGTTTTAGTTCTTACGGGAGACAGGGTCTCTATCGCCACGATTTTGGGCGAGGCTGAACAGGCTGTCATGGCTATTGCAATAAACAGAACCGAAAAAATTACGGATGCTTTCCTTAAAGCTTTGAAAAAGGAGCTGTTTTTAGACATATGCTTACCTCCAAGGGTCAATGTGTATATAACGAATATTATTATCCTATTATTACATATCATTATATCACAGCTGCACATAAAAATAAAGAGCAACGCATATTCCAAAACAAAAAAGGCACAGCTGAAAGCTGTGCCTTGATTTTCGGGTAAAACCAAATTACTTGATTTCGATCTCTGCGCCGACTTCTTCGAACTTCTTCTTGATAGTCTCGGCTTCTTCCTTGGAAACGCCTTCCTTGAGAGCCTTGGGAGCGTTGTCAACGATCTCCTTAGCTTCCTTCAGGCCCAGACCGGAAACGACTTCACGGACAACCTTGATGACCTTGATCTTCTCAGAGCCAGCAGCCTTGAGGATAACGTCGAACTCGGTCTTCTCTTCAGCGGGAGCAGCCTCAGCAGCGCCTGCGCCGGCAACGGCAACGGGAGCAGCGGCGGATACGCCGAACTTCTCTTCAAGAGCCTTAACCAGATCGGCGAGCTCGAGAACGGTCATATTTTCAACAGCAGCGATGATTTCCTGGATGTTCATTACATTGTACCTCCGTAAATTTTGGTTGGCTTAAGCCTGTTCGGCTTCGCGCTTTTCGATGATGGCGTTGATGCAGTAAAGGAAGTTGCACAGGGGAGCGTTGAAGCTGCCGAGCATCTTTGCGATGAGGACTTCCTTGCTGGGCAGCTTAGCGATGTTGCCCAGAGTGGCGGCGTCGCAGAACTTGCCTTCGACATAGCCGGCCTTGATCTCCATCTTCTTGGTCTTCTCGATTGCCTGAGCGATGATCTTCGCGGGGGCAACGGGATCGGTCTCGCTGAAAGCGACTGCGGTGGGACCGTTGAGGAAAGGATCCAGATCGGTAAGATCCAGAGCATTGGCGGCACGCTTGATCAGGGTGTTCTTGAGTACCTTGTACTCAACGCCTGCTTCACGCAGACTGCGCCTGAGAGCGGTGTCCTCCTCAACCGTAAGACCGCGATAGTCGACCAGAACGCAGGACTTAGCATTGGAAAGCTTTTCCTTGATCTGCTCAACAACAACCGCTTTAGCCTCATGGTTTTTGTTCATTTGGTTCACCTCTTTGTTTCACGGCTACGAAAAAACGCCCCTGCACCAAAACAGGGGCGTGAAAATTACACGCTTTGATTCCCTCGGCAGGCGATAAACTTACTTCCCGTAAGGGAAACCTGCTGTCTACGGTGCATCGACGCTTGATCGACGGGTAATAATATAACACAGATACTTATTGCTGTCAAGCGATTTTTCTTGATTTTGCACACAAAAAATGTTATATATACTGTAAAAGCAACTTATGGCAGGGAGCGTATATAATATGTTTGAAGAACTCAAAAAAATCGTGTTTGAGCAGAACCTCGAGCTCAACAGGCGCGGACTTGTGGTATATACATGGGGCAATGTGAGCCAGATTGACAGACAGGCAGGCGTTATCGCCATCAAACCCTCGGGCGTAGCATATGAGACGATGAAGTGGGAAGACATCGTTCTGACCGACCTTGACGGAAATCCTATCGAGGACGGCCTTCGCGCTTCCTCCGACCTTCCCACCCATGTTTATCTTTATAAGGCTTTCCCCGAGATAGGCGGTGTTGTTCATACCCATTCAAGGTATGCCACCGCATGGGCGCAGGCGGGCAGGGATATCCCTCCGCTTGGGACAACTCACGCGGATTATTTCCACGGCGCCGTGCCCTGCACGCCCTCTCTTACAGATGAGCAGATAAACGGAAAATACGAGCATGAGACCGGTGTTACCATCGCAAAAAGGTTTGAGGGAATAAACCCTGTGCATGTTCCCGGTGTTATAGTAAAAAACCACGGCCCCTTCTCGTGGGGCAAGGATGCTCAAAACGCCGTGCACAACGCAGTGGTGCTTGAAGAGCTGGCCGCAATGGCGTATATCACCCTTGGCATCAATCCTTTGGCAGAAGATGCCCCTAAAGCGCTGCAGGAAAAGCATTTTGAGCGCAAGCACGGAAAAAACGCATATTACGGACAAAAATAATTATCGAAGCTGAGTTAAAACCTGTTTACAACAGGGCAGATAAGTGGTAAAATATATCTTGGCTTTTTATGAACCCTGTTTCTGCGGCTGCCGGGACTTCCCATCGGCTTTCGCGGGCATGGGCGATTTTAAGCGCAAATTATTTTGTCAAAAAGGGAGAAACTAAAAATGGACAAGGCAAGAAAAACCGAACTGATCGAAAAGTTTGCACGTCATGAGGGCGACACCGGCTCTCCTGAGGTTCAGATCGCTCTGCTCACCGAGCGCATCAACCACCTCAACGAGCACATGAAGCAGAACAAGAAGGACTTCCACTCTCAGCGTGGTCTGATGATCATGGTCGGTAAGCGCAGAGGTCTGCTTGACTATCTGGCAAAGATCGATATCGAGCGCTATCGTACTCTTATCGCTCAGCTGGGTATCCGCAGATAATCAAAGCCAAACTTACGGCGGGGGCAAAGTCTTGTCCCCCGCCGTTATACTGCCGCCTTGGTACGCCGTGGGGTTTGCAGAAAATATTTGTTTTGAGTATTTTGTGTAAACCTCGCGCATTAAGGCGGTCGGACGGACTCGATTCGAGTCGGAAGAAAATGAGGTAAATTTTTATGGAACACAAGATCTATACGATCGAGTTCGGCGGAAGAGAGCTCAAGCTCGAGTTCGGCAAGTATTCCGAGCAGTCCGCCGGCAACGTATTTGTGACCTACGGCGATACCGTGGTCATGTGCAACGCCACCGTTTCCGCATCCGCAAGAGACGGCATCGACTACTTCCCTCTGGGTGTAGATTTCGAAGAAAAGCTTTATGCAGTCGGCCGCATCCCCGGTTCCTGGACCAGGCGTGAAGGCCGTCCCGGCGAAAAGGCCATCCTGACCAGCCGTCTTATCGACAGGCCCCTGCGTCCCCTCTTCCCCAAGGGCATGAGGAACGACGTTTCCATCGCCTGCACCACTCTTTCCATCGATCACAACAATCCCCCCGAAGTTCCCGCAATGATCGGCGCTTCCGCAGCTCTGACCGTTTCCGAGATCCCCTTCGCGGGCCCTGTCGGCGCAGTTTGCATCGGCATGATCGACGGTGAGTTCATCGTCAACCCCTCCCACGAGCAGGAAGAAGTATCCCGCCTGCATCTGGTCGTCGCCGGCACCAAGGACGCTGTTCTGATGGTTGAAGCGGGCGCTCAGGAAGTTTCCGAAGACGAGATGCTTTCCGCTATCCTCTTTGGTCACGAGGAGATCAAGAAGATCGTTGCTCTTCAGGATCAGATCCGCGAAGAGATCGGCAAGACCAAGGCCGAATTCCCCATCGTAGGCGTTGGCGAAGATATCGAAAAGGCAGTTGCCGAATATGCTGACGAGCTGGTTAAGGACACCTTCCGTACCTTTGACCGCACTGAGCGTCAGGTCCGTGAGGACAAGGCAAAGGCTCTGACCCACGAAAAGCTGGACAGCCAGTTCGAGGGCAGGGAAAGAGAGATCGACGATGCTCTCTATAACATGAACAAAAAGGTCATGCGCGCCAACATCATCAACGACGGCGTTCGTCCCGACGGCAGAAGCCTTACCGAGGTTCGCCCCATCTGGTGCGAAGCCGGCATGCTTCCCAGAACTCACGGTTCCGCGGTGTTCACCAGAGGTCAGACTCAGGTTATGACCATCACCACCCTCGGCGTACTTGGCGATGCACAGGAGCTGGATACCATCGCTCCCGAGCGCGTAAAGCGTTATATGCATCATTATAATTTCCCGCCTTATTCCACCGGTGAGGCCAAGCCCCTGCGCAGCCCCGGCAGGCGTGAGATCGGTCACGGCGCACTGGCAGAGCGCGCTCTGCTCCCCGTGATCCCCTCTGAGGAAGAATTCCCCTATTCCATCCGCACCGTTTCCGAGGTCCTTTCCTCCAACGGTTCCACCTCTCAGGCTTCCGTTTGCGGTTCCACCCTGTCCCTTATGGATGCGGGCGTTCCGATCAAAAAGCCCGTAGCAGGCGTTGCGATGGGTCTTATCAAGGATGTTGAATCCGGTAAGATCGCTGTTCTGACCGATATCCAGGGTCTGGAAGACTTCCTTGGCGATATGGACTTCAAGGTAGCAGGTACCAAGGACGGCATCACCGCCATCCAGATGGATATCAAGATCAAGGGTATCGACGAGCCCATCCTGCGTCAGGCTCTGGCACAGGCTAAGGACGGCCGTATGCACATCCTCTCCAAGATGCTCGAAGTTCTGCCCACCCACAGAGAAGAGCTTTCTCCCTATGCTCCCAGGATTATCTCCTTCACCATCGATCCCGAGAAGATCCGCGAAGTTATCGGCAGCGGCGGCAAGACCATCAACAAGATCATTGCCGAAACCGGCGTTAAGATCGATATCGAGGACGACGGCAGCGTATTCATCGCTTCCACCGACGGCGTAGCGGGCGAAAAGGCAAAGGCCATGATCGATGCTATCGTAAAGGAGATCGAAGTCGGCGAAGAATATCAGGGCAAGGTCGTTCGCATCCTCTCCAATGTCGGCGCATTCGTTGAGCTCCTCCCCGGCAAGGACGGCATGATCCACATCTCCAGGATCGCCGAAGGCAGGGTAGAGAAGATCGAAGATGCAGTCAGCATCGGCGATATTATCCCCGTCAAGGTCGTTGAGATCGACAGTCAGGGTCGTGTAAACCTTGACAGAACCGATATCGACCTGTCCGGCAAGCCCCCGCGTAAGAGCGGCGATCGTCCCAAGAGAGACGGCGACCGCGGCGGCAGGCCTCCCCGCAGATAAATAAATTCTATCGATATGGGCGGCGTGCGACCGCCCATATTTTCTATGAGGTAATAAATTGCACAAGCTTACCATACTTAATAACGGCTTGAGAGTTATAACCAAGCCGATGCCCGCGTTCAGATCGGTCGCGATCGGCGTATGGATCAGGGCGGGCAGCGCAGATGAAAACAAGGAGAACAACGGTTACAGCCATTTTATCGAGCACATGCTGTTCAAGGGCACGCCCACAAGGTCGGCTCAGCTTTTGGCGGATGAAATGGACTGGCTCGGCGGCAATGTGAACGCCTATACCAGCAAGGAGCTTACCTGCTTCCATGCAAAGGTCATAGGTCAGCAGGTCGAGCGAGCGATGGACCTGCTCTCAGATATCATCATTAATTCTTCGTTTGATAAAAACGAGCTCGAAAAGGAAAAGGGCGTTATCCTTGAAGAGATCGCGATGACCGAGGACACCCCAGAGGATATCGTTCACGATCTTCTTGCGGAAGCCTATTTCCCCGAAACTGCGCTTGGCATGCCTATATTGGGCAGTGCCGAAAATGTCAGAAACGCTACAAGGGAAAGCCTTCTTTCCTATAAAAATGCTTATTATACGCCCAAAAACGTGGTTCTGTCCGTTGCCGGCGGCTTTGATGAGGAAACGCTTCTTCCCATAGTCGAGCGCTGCTTCGGCTCATGGCAGGGCGGTGAAGCTCCAAAGCGAGAGATCACGGACCCCGACAGAAGGCTTACTCTCTTAAAGAAAAAGCCGGTTGAGCAGGCTCAGCTCTGCATCGGCTTCAAGGGCGTTGCTCAGGGCTCGGACGAGCTTTATCCGCTGACCATTTTCAACTCCGTTCTGGGCGGGGCAATGTCTTCAAGGCTCTTCCAGAGGATAAGGGAGCAGATGGGCGCGGCGTACAGCGTTTATTCCTATCCTTCCTGCTATTCTTCCTGCGGCATGATATCGGTTTATGCGGGAACCTCTCCCGATAACCTTAATGCCGTTGCCGATGCCATCATGCAGGAGATAGAGCTGATAAAGCGCGAGGGCATGAGCAAAAACGAGTTTGAAAAAGCCAAGGAACAGCTCAAGACCGGCTATATTCTTGGCAGAGAAACCACCATGGCGCAGATGAACAGCCTTGGCAGGAGCATACTTCTTGGTGAGAAGATCAAAAGCGATGATGAGGTTATCGCAAAGATCGACAATACCACCATGGAGGATGTTGAAAAGATCGTAATGAGCGTGCTTGGCTCCAAGTATGCCGTTGCGGTGGTCGGCAACTGCGAGCTGCCGAATATTTGATAAAGCAGCGAAGTACTCCTTCGTTTGCATAAAGTTTTGCGAGCTTCACAAACGGCCGCGCGCTTTGCGCGAGGAAAGTCCGGGCTCCACAGAGCAGGGCGCCGGGTAACGCCCGGCGGAGGCGACTCCAGGGAAAGTGCAACAGAAAGAGTCTGCCGGAATTTATTCCGGTGATGGTGGAAAGGCGAGGTAAGAGCTCACCGGCGCTTTCGGTAACGATCGCGTCATGTAAACCCCGTCCGGAGCAAGATTGATATGGGGGCATATGCGGCTGCTCGTCGCGCCTCATGTAATCGCTAGAGCATATTGGCAACAATATGTCCAGATAGATGGCCGTTCACGACAGAACCCGGCTTATGGGAAGTCTCGCACAAATTTATCAGACCGAAAAGCGTTGGCATATCGCTTTTCGGTCTTTTTGTTCATATATTCTGTTTGCTGCTTTTAAGACTGCAGGAATTTCAAAACCGCTGCGTTGAATTCATGAGGATGTTTATTTGCAATAAAATGATCTCCCAAAATAAACTGAAGCTTAGCATTTGGAATGCTTGCTGCGATAAGTTTTGTATGCTCTGCCTTGATCATATCGCGGGTCCCGGCAATGACCAATGTTTTTGCTTTTATCCCCGCAAGCTCATCAGGCGCTATGTTTGGATCGTTGACCATAAGTCCCAGCATTTCTGAATTCGTTTTAGCTGATTCGTATTTACCGGAAAAGATTTTTGCGATTTTATAGCCTATCTCGATGGGAAGTTGAGTGGTTCGCTTTACTCCGTTCGGGTTTAGATTTGCACCGTTCAGTATCAAACGGTTTACGCGGCTTGGATTTTGCAAAGCAAATACCATAGCAATGTTTCCACCGTCCGAAAATCCGAGCAAATGAGCGCTTTTGATCTGATGCTTATCCATGAATCCCAGCAGATCGAAAGCAAATTGACGTATCGTAAAGGGCATACTTCCTCTTGGCGTCAGGCCGTGCCCTCTGGTATCTATCGCGTATACATGATAAAGCTTTGAATACTCATCTATTTGTCCTTGAAAATAGCTGCTGTTTTCTCCGTTACCATGAAGAAGGATGAGAGGAACGCCTTGCCCCTTTTCTATGTAATAATGCTCAATATCCATTCTCGATCCTCCTGACCATTGCTCATGATCTGCATACGGCAGATGTTTTGTGTGTTCGGATGTAATCAGCTGCCATATGATATAGTATATCGCACAGCCGGACTCTGCACAACGACGCAATGTAAATTAGTTAGTAAAAATAAATATTGATTTTTTATAAACATGTGTTATCATGTAGTTGAACAAACAAAAAACTGAATGGAGGTAGTATCATGAGTAAGAATCTGGTGGCTTATTTTTCCGCGAGCGGAGTAACTGCCAAAGTGGCTAAAAAGCTTGCGCGTGTGCTTAATGCCGAGCTTTACGAAATCAGACCGCAGACAGCTTATACTGATGAAGACCTTGACTGGCGCAATAAGCAGTCGCGCTCGTCCGTTGAGATGCATGACCTCGCGTTCAGACCGCCGCTTGCAGACCACGGCGCGCATATTTCCTCGGCCGAGACCGTTTTTATTGGCTTCCCGATCTGGTGGTATATCGCGCCCACGATCATAAATACCTTCCTTGAAGACTACGATTTTACGGGCAAGAAGGTCGTTCTTTTTGCAACTTCGGGGGGCAGCGGCTTTGGCAAGACCGTAGACACGCTGAAAAAGAGCTGCCCGGGCGCTCAGCTCATCGAGGGCAGGGTGTTCAAGCGCGGCGTGACGGAAGATGAGCTGCTTGAATGGGCAAATACTTTTAAGGATTAACGGAAGGTCAGTGCTTTGAACAAAAAATGTTTGATAATTTCGGGCGGAGATTTTTCGCCCGTTTTATATGCGCAGGATTCGGATATGATAATCGCCTGCGATAAGGGTTATGAATATGCAAAAAGGTGCGGTATAACTCCCACTTTGGTCGTGGGTGATTTTGACTCGTATGAAGGCGAACTGGAAAGCGGGCTGAATATCGAGCGATTTCCTTCCAAAAAGGATGACACCGACACCATGATAGCCGTCAGGCGCGCAGTGGAAGCGGGCTGCGACGAGATTTTTATAGAGTGTGCCTTGGGCGGCAGGTTCGATCATCTTTTTGCCAATCTTCAGGCAGCCTCGTTTGCCGCAAAAAGCGGGACAAAGGTATATATTGGCGATGAAAACACGAAAATGATAGTGTTTTCGGGGCGTGAAGCCGAGATACGCAGGGACGAAAACTTTTCGGTTTCGGTATTCTCCCTTAGCGATAAAAGCGAAGGCGTTTATATAAAAGGGCTTGAATACGAGGTGGAGAATGCGGTTTTAGAAAACACCTTCCCCATAGGCACCAGCAACGAATGGCGGGATGAAAAAGCTTATATATCAGTCAAAAACGGCGTGCTTGCCGTGGTTATGTCAAGACTATGAAAAAGTTCAAATTTGCCGGTGCAATTTTTGACGCGGACGGAACGCTCATAGACAGCCTTTACAAATGGGAGCACGCTCCGAGCGAATACTTAAAAAGCCTTGGAATAACCGATACGGGTGATATAGACGAGCGAGCCGCCGAGCTCAGCTTTTTGAAGGGCTGTGAGCTTTTGCAGAATGAGTTTCTGCCGGAGCGCAGCGCAGAGATGATCCAAAGCGGCATAATGGCAATGATGGAAGCGTTCTACAAAAACGAAGCGGAGCTTTTGCCGGGGGTAAAGGAGTATGTTTTGCATCTTCATGCCGATGGTGTGAAGCTCTTGATTGCGACTGCTGGTTCAAAGGAGCTTATCGAGGCTGCCTTGAAGAGGCATGGGATAGCAGAATGCTTCGTGGGGATATATTCCTGCGATGAATTGGGCTGCGGGAAAGACCGTCCCGATATTTACGAGCTTTCGCTGAAGCTTTTGAACGTTAAAAAGGAAGATGCGGTCGTATTTGAAGATTCAAAAACTGCCGCAGATACGGCAAAAAAGGCCGGGTTTAACGTTTGTTTGGTAAAACAGGATACATTTATAAAGCGCACGATTTGATCGTGCGCTGTTTTTATTGAAGATTTATGATCTTGGTTGCGACATTGTTTACAAACACATCGTCGTGCTCGACGAATATCATGGTGGGTTTTGAGTACAGAAGGGCTTCTTCTATCTGAGTTCTTGAAATTACATCGATATAGTTGAGCGGTTCATCCCAGATATATAGATCTGCTGCGGTTGCAAGGGCGATCGCCAGCAGCGCTTTCCTGCGCTGGCCAAGGCTGAGCTGGGAAAGGTCCTTTTCAAACTGGACTCTTGGGAATTCCAGCTTGCGAAGCAGGGTCAGGAAAAGGGTTTCATCCACTCCTTCTCTTTGTGCGAATTCCCTGACAGGCCCTTGCAGCTTATCGGATTCCTGCGGAAGGTAAGATATTTTTATCCCGCCGCCCATTGAGATTTTGCCCGTATGCGGAATGTTTTCACCCAATATCAATTTGAGCAGTGAGGATTTCCCGCAGCCGTTCGGGCCTGTCAGCGCGATCCTGTCGCCACGCATGATGGAAAAGCTCCGGGGTGAAAACAGTTCGCCCTGTCCGTAGTTGATCGAAACGTCGAAAAGATCCATCAGCCTTGGTTTGACATAATCGGTCGCAGGCAGCTTTAGCGCGCCCACGAGCTCAAGGTCTTTCATCAGGCTTTCCTTTTCCTCGATGTTCTTTTCTACGCGGCGCTGAGCATTTTTGGATTTTTGCATCATTTTGGCGGCTCTAGCGCCAACCGCACCTCTGTCCGCCACGTGACTGCCGATTTTTGATGCTTCTATCTTATCCGACCAGGCGGCTTTTTCCCTTGCGGTTTCGGTCAGGCGCTTTATTTCGCCTTTCAGGTGCTCGTTGCGCTCGATATCGTACTCATCGCGCATCCTTTTGTTTTGAGCCCAAGTGGAATAATTGCCCGCCTGCACGTCGATGGTCGATCTGTTGATGGAAAGCACATGATCGCATACGGCGTCAAGCAGGGCGCGGTCATGGCTTATGAGAATATAGCCTTCCTTGCCAGAGAGATAGTCGCGCACTACGGCTCTGCCGGCTGTATCCAGATGGTTCGTGGGTTCGTCTATCAATAGGAAGTTATTTGGTCTTAAAAACAGCGCAGCAAGCAGCGTTTTTGTGCGCTCGCCGTTGCTCAGAGTATTGTAGGGGCGTTCAAGCGCATCCGGGTCGACATTGAGCTTTGCGCACTCGGTTTCAAGGCGTGCATCGATCTCGTATCCATCAAGTTCTAAATATTTCATGAGCAGTTCGCTGTAAAGGTCGTTATCTCCGCTTTCAAGCGCTCTTTCCATATCGCCCTCAAGCTGTACATAAGGTCCGATAACGCTTTTTAAATACTGCTTCGCGCTCGAAAAGTTTTTTGCTTCGGAGTCGTCCATGGGAAAATATGAGAATTCAACGGGCGATATGATGCTGCCCGAGTATTCGTACTGACCCATAAACAGGCGCATCATTGTCGTCTTGCCCCTGCCGTTCCTCCCGATAAACCCAAGCTTCCACTTGGTGTCTATGGAAAAAGAAACGTTCTTGAATATATCGTCGTATGCCCCGGGATAGGCAAACGTAAGATTTGATACCGTGATCTGTGCCATAATACCTCCGTTTTTGGGGAGTGGGGGGGACTTGAGAGAAGGCGCTGCCTTCTCTCAAACTCTCATCCGCCAGAGGATTTCATCCTCTGGACACCTGAAACTTTAATAGAGGGATGCCGGGCTATGCGTCGATGGCGGCGGCAGGTATGCCGCCATCGAGAATTACAGAGCGTGGGGTCATTCTTTTTATAACGCCCGTCTTTCCTGTCGCCTGTTTTCGACGTGGCCACCCTTTACGGCCACGTCGACGCGAAGCTGAATTTTCCGCATCCCCAAATGCCGCAGGATCCAAGGGGTGCAAACCCTTGGTCGGGTGGGAGTTTGAGGGAGGGCTGAAAGCCATCCCTCAAAACCGTCTCCCCTCAAACCTCCCCATCCCTTAAAACCAAAAGCGCACAGGCTGATCGCCTGTGCGCCAAATACGCGAAATTAGGACAAGCGATGCTCGGATCACCTGTACGCGCCAAAACAAAGCCCTGTAAATCAAGGCCTAATTTGCGAGTACAAGGTAATTAGAACATCCTTTCACCATCCATCATAAGTTTATAGGTTTATTATAATCTCAGTTAGAGTCCGTGTCAACATCAGACTTTTCTTCCGGAGGACGCACGAGCATACCGGAATTATTGTCCTCCATGGTGACCTTGAGCTTGGTTCGGCCGTGGATGCCAAGCTTGTCAAGGTAATCCCTGGGCAGTTGAATATGACCTGCGCTGTCCATAACGACGTATTCCTCGTGGGTCTCGTCGGTTGCAACGGTGCGGTCGTATGTGGACTCAAGATCGTTGAGCTCATCGCGGTAAGAACGCACACGCACGAACTCGCTTGAGGTGCGCCCGTCGCGGATGGCGACCACGCGGTCAACATTATGCTGCAGCGCGATATCGTGAGTTACGATAACGATCGTGGTGCCGAGCTCGCGGTTTATGGAGCGGAGCGTATCAAGTATCTGCCTGCCGGTGTTGGTATCAACTGCGCCCGTGGGTTCGTCGGCAAGGAGCAGGCGAGGTTTGTTGGCAAGGGCGATAGCTATCGCTATCCTCTGCTGTTCACCGCCCGAGAGCTGATGCAGCTTGGATTTTGCTCTGTGCCCCATTCCGACAAGCTCCAAAAGCTCTTTTGCTCTGTTCCTGCCGCCCTTGCCGGTTATCAGCATGGGAACTTCCACGTTTTCAATGGCGGTAAGATAGGGCAGAAGGTTTCTTGCGTTGTTCTGCCATACAAAACCTACGGTATCCCTTTGGTATTTTACGGTCTTTTTTTCATCAAATTTGAGAAGATCCTGACCGTCGACCCAAAGCCCGCCTGCGCTGGGCTTGTCAAGCGCGCCCAGCATGTTGAGCAGGGTGGATTTACCCGAACCGGAGTTGCCGATGATAGCCATCAGCTCGCCCTCCTCAACGTTCAGATCAAGCCCCTGCAGCGCCACAACTTCGATCTCGGAGGTTTTGTATATCTTAACTAAGTTTTCGCAGCGGATCATGTCTGCCATATCAGTCACCCGCCCTTTCCTCAGGCACGGGAGTTACGTGCATGTGATCGGTTATAATGCCGTTTTCAAGGGTGTAAACATCATCTGCCAGCTCGAACATATTGGGGTCGTGGGTGGTCATGATGATGGTCACGCCTTCTTTGTCGACCAGCTCTTTCAAAAGCTTCATAACGACAAGACCCATATGTGAGTCAAGCTCGGCGGTGGGTTCGTCGGCGAAGATGATCTTGGGCTTGTGCGATATTGCGCGTGCGATCGCGACCCTCTGCTGCTCGCCGCCGGAAAGCTCCATGGGCCTGTGCTGCATGCGCTTGGTTAGCCCGACGAGCTCAAGACACTCCTTAACTCGCTTATCCCTTTGAGCTAATCCGGCGCCAGCCAGACGCATGGCGAAATCGACGTTTTCATATGCGGTCATAACGGGAATGAGCGCAACGGACTGGAAAATAAACCCGTAATCGGTTCGTCTGAGCGCGTCGCGCTTGGAATCGCTCTCGCGCACGATGTTCCTTGTGCCGTAATAGATCTCGCCCGAAGTGGGGTGATCCAGCGCGCCCAGTAAGTTTATCATGCAGGTCTTGCCCGAGCCCGAACGGCCTCTTAAAATGGTCAGCCTGCCTTCGAGTATCTCCATATTGACATCGCTCAAAGCATGGACGCGGTTGGTACCCGTTCCGAATATGCGGTTTATATTGTTTGTAGTGAGTATTCCTGCCATATCAATCTTCTCCCAGCTTCAGAGCCTGTGCCATCTTGATGCGCGAGATGAGCCCGCCAAGTACCACAAAGGCGACGGTGAGCATCATGCCAAGGATTGCGTAAAGCTTGATGTAGTCGCCGCGCTCAAACATGACGCGGAAGGGGAGCACGAGCTGATCCGTGGTGCATACCATCTGCAGAAGCGGCACGAAAAGCGTACTGGCAAGCGCGCCGGTGGAAATGCCAAGGATTATGGCAACGCCCGATATGAGGAGCTGTTCCATGAGCAGCATGCCGATCATCTTGGGTCCTGCAAGACCCATCGCCCTGAGTATACCGAACTGAAGCACTCGGCCTTTGATGGAAAGTATCCAGTAGATCAAAAAGCCTATTGCGCAGACTATCATAGTGACTATAAAGCCCATGGTAAGCGCGCCGTTCACGCCCTGGAGCAGGGGATCGTTCTTGACAGCGACGATCTCCTGAGAGGAATCGTGCAGCTCGGACAGGCGTAGGTTCTGGTCTTCTATAGCATGATATATCTGAGCGCTGGTAGCGTCGGGCGCCTTTTTCAGCCAGACCTGATAGGGCTCTACGACCATGTTTGCCTGAGTGTAGGAAAGGTTGCAGACGATCATCCTGTTGGAAGCCGCCTTGGTTCCTTCCTTGTACTGATAGGAGGGCCAATAATCGAATATACCGTAAACGCGCATATCTATCGCAGACTGACGGCTCCACGATACGTTCAGCAAATCGCCTTCCTTGATGCCGAGCTCTTCTGCGTATGCCCTTGAAATAAGGCAGGCCCTCTGCTCGTAGGAAAGAAGGTTAAGGTAATTATACCAGTGAACGGGCAAAAGCTCGTCGGGCATGAACGCGGTCTTGCCAAATGCCTCGGGGTCTATTGCCATAAGGTCGCAGGAGGAGGTCTTGGTGCCGTAATAGGAGTTCACGCCTGTTTTTACAAATACCTTTGCTGCCGATTCAACGCCCTCCATGGTCTCATAGGGGACAAAGGAAGGCTCGATATAGGTAACAAGGCGGTCGTTTGCATAACCCTTTTCGGTTTCCTGCAAAATGGTTGTCTGCTCGCCTGTAGCTTCGTCTGTCAGGATTATCGCGTTGCTTTCCCATGCCGGGGTCAGTATCATATCCGCGCCGGCGGTGTACTGTATGCGCTCTTCTGTGTTGGTGTTGAGCGTCCTTGCCGTGTTGGCGCTGAAAAGACCGACAGACAAGGTCATGATAAGGAAAAGCATTATGAAGGTCTCCTTGCCGCCGGACCTTCCTACCTGAAGGAAGGAAGCGTAGAGCACGGGCGACCAGAACTTCTTGCCGATAAAATAGATGAAACGGATAAGGTAGGGGAATATCCTTAACATCAAAAGGCCGAAGCCCACGATGAAGAAGGTGGAAATTACAAACAGCAGAGGATCGATGGGCAGGGAGTTTGAATCCATGCCGGTGACGGTCATTGTGTACATCTGCTGAGTGTAGCCGTAATAACCGTAGCCGGCGATGAAGATCAGCACAAGATCAAGGCACATCTTTTTCCAAAGAGGAGTCTTTTTCTTGGTTTTGGAGGTTTTATGCTCAACTATGGTGGTCTTGGAATATCCTATTGCGGGGATAAGCATGGTAAGGATGGAGAAAAGCACGGTCACACCCGCGTAAAGGAATACGTTTTCGGTAAATTCAAGGGTCAGCGCAGTCCTTGATACAAATTCAAGGAAGCCATTGCAGGTGCCGAGCATTCTGCACATAAAGTAGCCCAGCGCGATGCCCAGCACGAAGGAAACCGCACCTATTATGATGCTCTCATAGAGGTATATAAGCACGATCTGCCTTCTTGAAGAACCGCGGGACCTGAGCACAGCGATCTCGTTTTTTTCGTATTCAAGGATCAGCTGGCTTATCATGTAAGCGTAAAACGCAAGCATCAGCATTATGGGCATCTGGATGACCAGAAGCATCGTGCGCAGCTGTGCTTCGCTTTCGCCATAGCCTTCAATTATCCTTATCATGGGCGCTCTGGTGGTGCCCGCACCCCTTGAGGACACCCAGTTCTGGAAATACACGAGCTTGTCGTATACTTCGTCTATGTTGGATATCCTTGCGCTGTGATAATCAAGCGCCATAAAATATTCGGCGGTGTTGACATAGCAGATGTCGCCGTAGACAAAAGCTTCGTTGAAAGCATCTTCGTTCACGATAAGGTATCCCTTGTTGGTGCCGTGACCGTCAAAGAAATACATGTCGCCCGATTCTGCCTGTTCGTAAATGCCCACGACTTTTACCTTGAACGGCTTTTTGGCGGGGTCGCGCTCCATGATGTCGTAGAGCTCGTATTCGCCTCCAAGGGTGAATATGGAGTCTCGCATCATTTTGTTGGAAACGGCGATCTCGATGCAGCCGTCCGTGATCTTATCCGAAGGCGCTTTACCGAAAAGATAAGTCACATGATCGTCAAAGCCTTTTAATGAAGCGACCTGAATCTGTTCCAGACCATAAAGATCGTCTCTTTCGTTGTAATTAAACTCAGCGCCGCTTACAGCAGCCCTGAAACCGGTGAGAAGATAGACCCTGTTGTATACATCGATGGGAAGACCTATATCGGCTGCGAGCTTTGGGATCTCCTGATCAAAGTATTCAAGGGCGAGCGTCCTTGATTCGGGCTTATAAGCGGTCTCGATCTGGGATTTGAAGGAAAGCCTGCCGGTGTAGATGCCGGTGTTTTGCTGATATTCCTCAAGATCGAGCCTGAGCATACGGTTGAGTATGCCGTTTGTAAACAGCGGGATAGAAGACACCATACCAACTGCAAGCACTATGCCTATAAGAAGGCAGAATACCATCCATTTGGTATTTAGCATCTTTCGCAGAACGAATCTGATCAATGAATGCTGCCTCCTTTGGGACTACTGGATGATGAGCAGATCGCCGACTTCAAGACCTTCGAGCACCTCAACATGGGTGTTGCCTTCAAGACCGACCTCTATATCCTTTTCTACCTTCACGCCGTCAACCAATATATTTACATATTTCCTGCCAAGGTAGGCGTTTACGCAGGAACGGGGGATAACGATGACGTCTTTCCTTGAATCGAGCACGGCTTTGATCTGCACGGAATCGCCCTGAGCGGCGGTGGTGAAATCAAAATCGAAGATCTCGAACTGGGTGTAGACCTGCTCTTCGCCGTTCTCATCCCTGGGATTGGTGGAGGGGTTGGTGGTAACGATGCCTTTGTACTGCTTTTTGTCGTAGGTGATCTCGACTTCAAGTCCTACGGGATATTCGCGGCATTTTTCGCCATCCATGCCAAGGGTAAGGTTTGCGGGATCGGAGATGGTGTAAAGGGTCTCATAGGTGGAAACATTCTGACCGATATCAACCTTTTTGGCATAGGTGATGGTGCCGGAAACGGGAGCGCGAAGCACGGTGCGCTCATAGGCAAGCTCAAGATCATCAAGTCTGTTCTGAGCGGTCTGATAATCGATCTTTGCGTTTTCGTAATTCTTTTCTGCGGATGAAAGTGCGTTTTGATAAGCGATCTCGAGCTTTTCGATCCTGAGCTCCTGCTCATAAACCGCAATGCCCGCATCGTCGAGCTTCTTTTTGAGATCCTCGTTGCTGGGATTTATTGAAACGGCGTCCTGCGCGGCAAAATAAGCCGCCTTCAGATCGTCGAGCTGAATTTTCGCGGTGATTATATCGATCTCGGCCGAGCGTGCGGCAGAACCGCTCTCATAGGCTTCCTTTGCGGACGTATAAGCGTTTTTTGCCTTTTCAAGGCTGAGCTTCTGATCACGGATGGAGTTAATAACGCTTTCGCTGTCAAGCTCCATGAGTATATCGCCTGCATTTACCTTGGAACCGGAGCGGTAGTTGATCTTGGCGATCCTTCCGCCGGTGGTGGTGAAATATACATTTGAAAGCTGGCTGGATACGAAATACGCCGTACCGGAGATGGAGGAGCTGATATCGCCCTTTTCGACGCTCTGGGTCACATATTCGACCTTCTCGGGCTCAACGAGCGGGGGAGCCAGAAGCTCCTCTTCGCTGGGAAGCAGGAAGCAGCCGCTCATGGAAACCGCCATTGCGGCAAGAAGAACGATCGCGATTGTTTTTTTCAGGATGCTCATATTGGGTCTGTCCTTTCTTTATATTGGTCAGCGGGCCTTTATACCCTTGAGTACTTTCATAACATCGTTCGCGCCGCGCCCGAAAAGGTCGTGCAGGATAACGTACTGCTTGTAAAGCTCGTCATAGATCCTTGAGTTTTCAAGATCGGGTCGGTAAACGGTGGAGTTTACTCCGCCCATCTTCAAAACGGCTTCATATATATCGTCGTAGCCGCCTCTTTCCTTGCCTGCGGCAACGCAAGCGTATATCGCGGAGCCCAGCGCGGGAGCCTGATTTGTTTTGACGATCTTTATCTCTCTTTGGCATACATCGGCGTATATCTGCATCAGCATCGGGTTCTTTTTGGCAACGCCGCCGCTTGCGATGATGGTACTGACCTTTGCGCCGTGCTCTTCATAATTTTCGATAATCTTCCTTGTGCCGTATGCGGTGGCTTCAATCAGCGCGCGGTATATGTCCTCTGGCTTGGTCTGAAGGGTCATGCCCAGCATAAGCCCTGTAAGATCTGCGTCTACCAGAACCGAGCGGTTGCCGTTCCACCAGTCGAGCGCGAGCAGCCCGCTTTCGCCGGGGCGCTGCTTTTCTGCTTTTTGGGTCAGAAGCTCATGCAGATTGACGCCCTTTTCCCTTGCTTCGATCTCGTAGCTTTCGGGAACGCAGTTGTGCACGAACCAGTCAAAATGATCGCCCACGCAGGATTGCCCTGCTTCGTACGAATTGAAGCCGGGGATTATGCCGCCGTCGACACAGCCGCATACGCCGGGGATAAAGGCGTCCTTTTTGCTCAAAAGCAGATGACCGGTACTTGTGCCCATGATCATTACCATAAGCCCGTCTTCCAGTACGCCAGCTGCGGGAACGGAAGCATGCGCATCGATATTGGAAACGCAGACAGCTATACCTTCGGGCAAGCCGTATTCTTTTGCGGCATATTCGGTTACATAGCCCGCAAGGCTGCCCAGCGGGCTGATATCCCCGCCGACTTTTCTTTCCATAACAAGGTCAAGCCGCTCATCAAGCTGAGTATAAAACTCGTTTTCAGGATACCCGTCGCGCTTGCTCCAGAAATACTTGTAACCGGCCATACATGCGTTGTGGGTGATGTTGCCGGTGAGCTGAAGCACTATCCAATCGCCCGCCTCTGCAAAGCGATTGCATTTTGCATAAATCTCGGGAGCCTCCTCAAGCACCTGCCAGATCTTCGGCATCGACCATTCGGAGGATATCTTTCCGCCGTATCTTAAAAGGAATTCGTCGCCGCGAACCATTGCATGCTCTGTCATAAGGCTTGCATATTTCTGAGCGCCGTGATGCTTCCAAAGTGTAGCGTATGCAAGGGGTTCGTTTTCGTATTCGGGAAGAAAGCAAAGGGGAGTGCCGTCCCTGAGCACGGGTATGAGCGTGCTGGAGGTAAAGTCTACACCCGCTGCGATAATATCCTTCGGGTCAACCCCGGAACCTTCGATCGCACCCTTTATCGCTTCTTTCATGGATATAAGGTAATCCCTTGGGTGCTGAAGCGCCCAGTCCGGAGGCAGTTTTCTGCCTGTGGGCAGGTATTCGTCGATCACGGCATGCTCGTATTCGCTCACAGCGGAATAAAGCTCTGTGCCGTCACTTACATCGACCACCAGCGCTCTTGCCGAGAGCGTACCAAAATCGATACCGATAGCGTATTTACTCAAAATACATCTACTCCATTTATATGAATTCTACGTCTTATATTATAATTTAACAATGTTATACTAACATAATTCCAATTCCATTACAAGCAAATAGTTAAAACGATAGCATAAGTTTTTTATGCATATTTTGTGAACAAAACATAATTGCGGCAAAGCGGCGGATATGGTAAAATAAAGTGTATAACGATGTAATTTTCGGAGGTTTTGATGGAAGACCTGAAGGTCGTTTTTGCGGGAAATCTGATAGAGCTCAGGACGGGCAGGGGCATGACTCAGGCCGAGCTTGGCGCGCTTTTGAACTATTCGGATAAGGCAGTATCCAAATGGGAACGCGCAGAATCCCTGCCGGATGCGGGTGTGATAAAAAGCATTGCTGAGATCATGGGCGTGAGCGTTGACTATATGCTGTCTGCTCACAGCGCGTGGGAACCTGAGCCGATAAACGGATCGTCGCGCCCGTTCAACGAAAATGTCATCATCGCCATAAGCTTGCTCGGGGTGTGGACCCTGGCGCTTTTGGTGTTTGTGATATTCTGGATAATGGGCTCTATTGAGTTCTGGATGTTTATGCTGGCTGTACCGATATCGCTGATAACTCTTCTTGTGCTCAACTCGATCTGGCATAAGGGCAGGTACAATATGTTTATAACCTGCGCACTGGTGCTGGGGATTTTCCTTCTGATATATTATTTTCTAAGGGCATATGACCCGTGGCAGCTGCTTTTTGTGCTTGTTCCCGCAGAAATACTTGTAGTATTGGGCTTTAACGTAAAGCGCAGAATGAAAAAATAAAAAAGCTTTGAAATAAGCAAAAAACGGGCGGTAGAATCACAGTGGATACGATTCTACCGCCCGTTTTTTATTTGTAGAGATGATTTTGTGCATCGTTTCTTGTAAATCGGTCTAATATAAATTACAATCATGAACGGCACAAATGTGCAAACATGGGAGGTAAACACTATGACCGATTTCGTACTCAGCTGCTGCTCGACCGCCGATCTTTCCAAGGAACATTTTGAAAAGCGCGGCATTGACTATATCTGCTTCCATTACAGCCTTGATGACGAAGAATACACCGATGACCTTGGCCAGACCATGACGTTTGAAGAATTCTATGCAAGACTGAAAAACGGCGCAGAGCCCAAAACATCTCAGGTAAACATTTCCGAATACCTCAATTATTTCACCGGCTTTCTGAAAGAGGGCAGGGATGTTCTGCACATCTCCCTTTCTTCCGGTATATCGGGCTCCTTTAATTCTGCAAAGAACGCTGCTGCCATCGCTATGGAGCAGTATCCGGAAAGAAAGGTATATGTGGTCGATTCCCTCGCCGCCTCCTCCGGCTTCGGCCTTTTCATGGATCGCCTTGCTGACCTCAAGGATTCCGGCATGGGTATTGAAGAGCTTTTCAGATGGGCTGAGGATAATAAGCTCAGGCTCCATCACTGGTTCTTCTCCACCGACCTTTCCTTCTATGTGAAGGGCGGCAGGATATCCAAGGCTGCGGGTCTTTTCGGCGGCATATTCAATATCTGTCCTCTTCTCAATATGGACGCTGACGGCAAGCTCATCCCCAGAAACAAGATCCGCGGCAAGGCAAAGGTCATAAAGGAGATCGTTTCAAGGATGGAAGCGTTTGCGGATAATGGAACTTCCTACAGCGGCAAATGCTATATCTCTCAGTCCGACTGTTACGAGGATGCAAGGGCTGTAGCTGATCTTGTTGAAGCAAAATTCCCCAAGCTCAGCGGCAGGGTCGTCATAAATTCCATTGGCACCACCATCGGAAGCCATACCGGTCCGGGGACCGTTGCCCTTTTCTTCTGGGGCGCAAAGCGTGAGGACTAAGCTTTAAGCATAGCCTTAAATCGCGTTTTTTCGCGCTTTGTACAGTAATTTTTTTGTACGAAAATATGGAAAAATGTGATTTTTTGTGAAAATCAGCAATATTGGCATGATTTTTTTGCAAAAGGTAGTTGATTTTTTCTACATATATATTATAATGAGATTGGCGGTACATATTCGCTGATCATATGTTCCGCTGCACTGCGAAGGGGCTGCGCTTATGCGTAGTCCCTTGCTTTTTTTTTCGAAAAACAGGTAGGTTATGCTCGTTTGACTCATATGCTTTTGTGCTTTTGATGCAAGGAAAATCCCGCAGGAAATATTTGCTCTGCGGGATTTGTACATCTATTTACTTTGCATCGCTTAAAACTTTGATCATAAGCTCATACAGTCTTGCGGTCGAGGATATGCTCAGGCGTTCGCGCACGGAATGAACATCGCGCATGTTGGGACCAAGCGATACGCAGTCAAGCCCGGGCGTTTTGTCGATGAACAGACCGCATTCGAGCCCGCCGTGGATGGCGGTAACTATCATATCTTCGCCGGTCATTTCCTTGTAGGTGTTGATGATAAGCTGACGAAGCTCGGAGTTTTTGTTGAACTCCCAGCCGGGATAGCTGTTATGGGTGGAAATGCTGCCGCCGGCGTTTTTTATGATGCTCTCAAGCTGCTCTACCATGTATTCCTTCTGGGAGAGTATGGAGGAGCGCAGTGAGAAGCTGAACTCCAGCTGCTCTTTCAGATGCAGCGGTCCTAAGTTGAGAGAGGTCTGAACAAGACCGGGGATATCCATGCTCATGTGCTGTACGCCGAAGGGAGTGTTCATGAGTACGTAAATAATGTTTAAGCTGTCCTGCTTTATCACGCAAAGGTCATCGCCGTAAGTTTGCGTAAAGGTGAGGCAGACGCCGGGATCGCCTGTGGAATACTCGTTTTTGTATATTGCGTCGTATTTTTCCGAAAGAGCTTTGATGCCGTCCATATCGGCTTTGCTTGCTGCAAGAGTGCACACGGTGTTTGAGGCGATAACGTTATCCAGCGTGCCGCCGTCAAGGGAGACTATGCGGATATCGAATTTGTTTGCACAGGCATTCAAAAAGCGCGCCATGAGCTTGTTGGAGCTTGCTCTGCCCTTATCGATATCAACGCCGCTGTGACCGCCGGAAAGACCGGATATTTCAAGCTTTGCCAATTGGAAGCCTTCGGGTATAGTCTCTCTCTTTGCCGGCAGTGTGCAGTTTACCCTGACGCCGCCTGCGCAGCCCGCGGTTATCACGCCTTCGTCCTCGGAATCAAGGTTTATCAGCTTTCTGCCCTTGAGCAAAGACATATCAAGCGCCTGTGCGCCGTCCATGCCCGTTTCTTCATCGACTGTGAACACGGCTTCAAGCCTTGGGTGGGAAAGGGTGTTGTCGTCAAGAATCGCCATTATCATGGCAACGGCGATGCCGTTATCGCCGCCGAGGGAGGTGCCGACGGCGTGTACCCAATCGCCGTCCACTGCAAGCTGAGGGCCCTGCTTTGTAAGGTCAACAGGGCAGTTTTCGATGCTTGCGCATACCATATCCAGATGCCCCTGAAGGATGATGGGGTCGGCGTCCTCGTAGCCGCTTGAAGCGCTCTTTACGATGATGACGTTGTTTGTTTCGTCCTGATGCACCTCAAGACCGCGCTCCAAAGCAAACTTCACGCAAAGATCGGAGATCTGCTTGGTGTTGCCCGAACCATGGGGAACAGATGAGAGCAGCTCAAAAAACTCGAAAACCTTTTTGGGCTCGCAATTATGTAAAACGCTCATAAAAAAGCTCCTTTCAAAACGATATATGAACCATTATACATTACCTTTGTCCAATTCACAAGAATGCATTTTTGTGGTAATATTCTGTAAAAGGATATCGTTTTATATGGGGTGAAGTATATGAATTGTCCGTTCTGCGGAAGAGAAATGGAAGCGGGATATGTACAGAGCGCAAGATTATTTTTCTTTGCCCGCAAAAAGCACAGGGCTTGGCTGAATCCGGGAATCAATGATACACTTCTTTCAAAAAGCAATTTCTGGAATCCTCAGGCACCTGCGTTTATTTGTGAGAACTGCAAAAAGGTAATTGTTGATTATTCGGAAAGGTAAATACAGATATGAACAAAGAGACGTATGATCTGATCGAAGAGTATATGCTCTCATCAATGGATGATGCCGCACATGACAAGGAACATATTTACCGTGTGTTGTATACAGCTCTGGATATTGCGAAAACAGAAGAAGATGTTGATATGGATGTACTCATAACCGCTTGCCTTCTGCACGATGTGGGAAGAAAAGAGCAATTTGAAAATCCGAAGCTCTGCCATGCGCAGGTGGGAGCTGAAAAGGCAAAGGGATTCCTTCTTCGAAACGGATTTGATGTTGAATTTGCTGAGCGCGTGAGCGAGTGCATAAGATCGCATCGCTTCAGAAAGGATGCTCCGCCAAAGTCGATCGAGGCCAAAATACTTTTTGATTCCGATAAGGTCGATGTCGCGGGCGCGCTGGGTATCGCAAGAACGCTCGTTTATAAAGGTCAGGTAAACGAGCCGATTTACACGATGAACGAAGACGGGTCGGTTTGTGACGGAAGCGACAGCGAGTGTGATTTTTCATTTTTGCAGGAATATAAGTACAAGCTGGAAAGACTTTATTCAAAGTTCTTTACTTTTAGGGGCAAGGAGATCGCGATATCCCGACAAAAAGCGGCGGTCGATTTTTATAACGCTCTGCTTTGGGAGGTATCATCTCCGTATGATAAGGGCAGAAGCGCGCTTGAAAGCTGTATAAATAAATAAAAGGCGGTAAAAACCGCCTTTTTCAGTTGTTATAGGGGCAATAAGGTTCCTGAGCCTGATAGGAATAAGGGCTGATGCACGAGCAGACATACCTTCCGCCCACATACCTCAGGCAGCCGCCGGGGCAGATGGAGGAATAGCATGAGTTTATATAGTGCCTACGATTGCAGCCGCATGCCATAAATATCATCCCTTCATATATCGCTGCGGAAATCTCCGCAATACAATATATGAAAGAAACGCTTAAAACGACATATCAAGTTCCACGGGGCAATGGTCGCTGCCCATGATATCGGGATGTATTTTTGCATCGGTTATGTTCTTTGAAGCGTCGTTTGAGACAAGGAAGTAGTCTATACGCCACCCCGCGTTGTTGGCTCTTGCGTTGTACATATAGCTCCACCATGTGTATGCGCCGGTCGCATCGGGATAAAGATGTCTGAAGCTGTCTGTAAAGCCGCTGGCTAAAAGCTGTGTGAACTTGTCTCGTTCCTCATCTGTAAAGCCGGCGTTGTTTCTGTTGGATTTTGGGTTTTTCAGGTCGATCTCCTTATGGGCTACGTTTAAGTCTCCGCAGACGATAACGCTCTTCTTTTCACTTAGAGCGCCAAGATAATTCCTGAAATCGTCCTCCCATTTCATCCTGTAGTCAAGGCGGGTGAGCCCTCTTTGTGCGTTGGGAACATAGACGCAAACGAGATAAAACTTTTCAAATTCAAGGCAGATGATACGACCTTCGGTATCGTGTTCCTCTATTCCCATATCGTAGGAAACCGAAATGGGCTCGATCCTGGTGAATATCGCTGTGCCGGAGTAGCCCTTTTTGACAGCGCTGTTCCAATACTGGTGATATCCGGGCAGGTCAAGGGATATCTGCCCCTCCTGCAGCTTGGTCTCCTGTATTGAGAATATGTCCGCATCTATTGAGCCAAAGAAATCCAGAAAGCCTTTTCCCACGCAGGCTCTCAGACCGTTTACATTCCATGATATAAGTTTCATATGTCAATTCTCCGTATGTTCGTTTTTGATATTTTATCATATATGACAATGGTTTACAATCGTTGCAAAGCGGGCGTTTTTATGTTATTCTTTGCTTTGGAGGTATTAAGCTATGAGTATTATTAAGGATAAGTCCCTTTATAACGAAGGGCTTAAAAAGATAGAATGGGTCCGTTCCTATATGCCAGTCATGCGCGCTCTTGAGGAAAGATTCAAAAAGGAAAGACCTTTTGAAGGCGTGAAGATCGCGATGAGCATCCACCTTGAAGCAAAGACCGCGTACCTTGCAACCGTGCTCAAAGCAGGCGGCGCTACCGTTTTTGCTACCGGCTGCAACCCTCTTTCCACCAGAGACGATATCGCAGCGGCGCTTGATCATCTCGGCCTTGATGTTTTTGCCATCCATGGCGTAAACGAAGAGGAATACACCTATCATCTTAAGAAGGCTCTTGAAGGCAGACCCAATATCATCATTGACGACGGCGGCGACCTTGTAAAGCTTCTGCACGGCGAGTGTGAGCAGTACGGCGAAGAAGTATGGGGCGGCTGCGAGGAGACCACCACGGGTATCCACAGGCTAAAGGCAAGGGCAAAGGCGGGCGATCTTAAATTCCCCATGCTTGCAGTAAACGATGCAAACTGCAAATATCTCTTTGATAACCGTTACGGCACGGGCCAGTCCGTATGGGACGGTATTTTCAACGCCACCAATGTTGTGGTTGCAGGCAAAACCTTGGTCGTAGCCGGCTACGGCTGGTGCGGCAAGGGCGTTGCCATGCGCGGCAAGGGCATGGGCGCAAACGTCATAGTGACCGAAATCAATCCCTACAGAGCACTTGAAGCCGCTATGGACGGTTTCAGGGTCATGAAGATGGACGACGCCGCTCCCATAGGTGATATTTTTGTAACCGTTACAGGCTGCAAGGATGTTATCGTAAAAAGGCATTTTGAAGCGATGAAGGACGGCGCCATAATGGCAAACGCGGGTCATTTTGATGTTGAGATCAACAAGGTCGACTTAAAAGAGCTTTCCGAAAAGGTCGTAAACCGCAAGGATTTCATCGACGGTTACTATATGAAGGACGGCAGGGTGCTGAACCTCATGAGCGAGGGCAGGCTGGTAAACATCACCGCCGGCAACGGTCATCCCGCCGATATCATGGATATGAGCTTTGGTCTGCAGTCGCTCTCCGCGCTCTATATGGTAAAGAATGCAAAGAGCATGAAGCCCGACCTTTACGATGTGCCCGATCAGATCGACAGGGAAGTTGCGATGCTCAAAATAGGCGCGATGGGTCTGGGGCTCGATATATTGACCGAAGATCAGCAGGCTTATATCGACGCGGAATAAGGCTATGTCAAGGAAAACCGTGCTCATAACAGGCGGCAGCCGTGGCATAGGAAAAGCTATTGCAAGAGAGTTTGCTCAAAACGGCTGGCGGGTGGCGATAAGCTATAACAAGAATGAAAGCAGTGCTTTTGAGCTTGCGGAGGAATTCCCCGGTCAGATAGCCGCCATAAAAGCGGATTTGAAAAACATCTCCGATACACAAGCCTTGTTTGTAAAGGCGAAGGAAAGCATCGGTGTGATCGAAGTGCTTGTAAACAACGCGGGCATATCGATGCAGAAAATGATAAACGATACCACATATGAAGACTGGCGGGAGATGATGGCGGTCAATCTTGACAGCGCGTTTTTGCTTTCGAAGCTTGCGCTCCTAGACATGATATCGCAAAAAAGCGGCAGGATAATCAACATCTCCTCCATGTGGGGACAGGTTGGCGCTTCCTGCGAGGTGGCTTACAGCGCTTCAAAGGCAGGGCTCATAGGCTTTACAAAAGCGCTCGCTCAGGAGGTGGGCCCAAGCGGGATCACCGTAAACTGCATCGCGCCGGGCGTTATCGATACCGATATGAACAGCATGCATTCCAAGGAAACGATATCTGAGCTTGTGGATATGACCCCGATGTGCAGGCTGGGCACCCCTTGTGATGTTGCAAAGACCGCGTTCTTTTTGGCGGGCGAAGGTGCATCATTCATAACCGGTCAGGTCATAGGCGTCAGCGGCGGGTTCGTGATAACTTGAAATTGAGCCGCAGGTGCGTTTGCATCTGCGGCTTTGCTTTGGGAAAAACAATTTGATCAAATCGCTATACCGCTACAGTGAGCTTTTCGATGGTTTTTCCGTTTTTGTGGTGGCGCCGATAAACATCGGTGCATTTTTTGTATTTTGCAAACAGCTTCCGAGCGCTTTCAACGTCGGAATATACCTTCCAGCAGCCAACGCATTTGCAGCCCTCGGGATCATTTATGAACCCCAGAACATCCTCGGGAGGATAGCCCAGAAAAAGCCCTATCTCATGAGGAAAATCATCGCTTTGGCGCATCTTTGATATCAGATGCACTATGCATTTTTCGGGATGAGCGCATTTATAGCCGTTTGGCTCGAGTATGCATTTTGCGCTTTCGCGGCAAAGATCGTCTTTGAGCTTTGACGGGCGGTATATATAAAGCAGCGCTTTGCCGGAATCAAACCTGAGCGGGAGTATCCGTATGCCTTTGTTCCTCAGCGTGCGGTTAAGAGCGGAAAGGCTCAGCCGCATTTCGCTTTCGTCTTTATATTTTGCGGAAAACATGCTGCCCGTTTTCATACCCGCGAGGGTGGGGGCGCAGTGGAAAACCAACATCTCTTCAAACATTCGCACACCTTCTTTCATTTGAGTTAGCCACTGCTAACTCTGAGGTTTTATTTTTGCGGGAGAATGTTTCCCGCAAAAGAAAGTTTTAAGTTAGATACATTTTACCATGATTTGATGATATAGTCAATACCCAGTAAAACGGCGGAAATGCTTTCAAGGGAAAAACTGTCGTCAGTCTGTGCTGCGCAAAACGCTGATGAGGTACGATTTATAAGCAAACCATTGGTCATATTCATGGTTTTGTGCTATTATTATCAAAGCAACTGCATTTTATATAAGGGAGTGAGACTTGGTGCAAGTATTGGAAGTCAGGCAGGCAAACGATGCGCTTGCACAAATGGCTGCGCTGTTTCGCGTGGAGCTGCGTTCATATAAAGGAATAATATCCAAACCCAGCGTTGAAACAGGCAGGGAGGAAATAGAAGAATACCTTGAAGCAAAATTTCCGGTATTTGTTTGTCTTGTAAACGATGAATACGCTGGCTATGTGGTTTGCCGGGTGGACAGCGGAGTTGTGTGGGTGGAGTCTGTTTTTGTCAAAGAGGAATACCGCCGCCGCGGTGTTGCATCTGCTCTCTACAAAAAGGCGGAAGAAACAGCCGCTTTATACGGCGAAGATACCGTTTACAACTATGTTCATCCCAACAACCACAGCATGATAGAATTCCTGCGCAAACGCGGATATACTGTTTTGAATCTGATCGAGGTGCGCAAACCGTACCAAGGCGAAAAGCTGACGCAGAAGATCAAAGTTTTTGAACATGAGTTTGATTATTAAGAGGTATAAAGATGTACACAGAAACACAGAGAATGATCATACGCAATTTTATATCTGAGGATGCACAGGACCTCTATGAGATTTTGGGCGACCCAGAGACGATGAAAAACTGCGAGCCTGCATACAGCTTCGAAAAAACAAAGGATTTTCTGGCGTCTTTCTGCATCGGTCGCAGCGGAGCTTTTGCGGCAGTTCATAAGGAAAGCGGAAAGGTGATAGGCTACATCCTGTTCAACGAGCAGGAAAAGGGCGTGTATGAAATGGGCTGGATATTTAACCGCAGCTTCTGGGGACAGGGCTTTGCCTATGAATCCTTAAAGGCTGTGATCGACTATGCTTTTTCTGAGCTAAGCGCCCATAAGGTGTTTTCAGAAACGATCGACACTGTGAAGTCGGTGGGGCTGATGAAAAAACTGGGTATGCGTTTTGAATGTATAGAGCCCAATGCGTCTAAGGACGAATACGGCAGCCCGGCTGATTTGCATTTTTACGGTCTTCTTGATAAAGATTGGAAAGGTCAACAGCAAAAGCCCGAATAAGATTACGATACTATAAAAAAAGCTTGAACGGATAAGGTGGGTGGCCATAAAACACTTAAACCTCTGCATGAGTCATTCATGCAGAGGTTTTCCTTTTTAGGATAGCCGCACAGCGGCGCAAGGGGTACAGCCCCTTGTTTGGAACAAAGTGATGCAAAACAGCCAGCCTTCAATCGTCCGGGCTGTCTGCCTTGCAGAGCGCACATACAGCGCTTGCCCCTGTATAGAAGTGCGCCCCTTGTTTCAAAGGGATTATTCTTGTTAGTCGCAACAATGGGTTTCGCCAAAGTAGAGTGACTTAAACTGTCCGGGGCATCGAACATCATATCGGTCTCTCAGGTTTTCAAATACCGCAAGCGTCAACGCGTAAAGCTCAGCGATATATCTTTCTTCTTCCGGAATATATAGCTGCATCTTGTCTGATACCGCTTTCACCAAATCGCTGCTCCGTCTGAGCAATTTGTACCCGAAAGCAATGGCGGCAAGTCCATCAATTGCAATATAAGGATGATCGAATTTCTTTCCGCAGAAATGGTACAGTGCCTTCAAGGCCGGATAATCGTATTTTTCCGTCTCTATGATAAAAGGTGAAGGATGCGGAAGATTATCCAGATAAGACACGGCATCTTCCTTGCTCATTCCATTTTCCAGCATCTCGTTTGTGATACCGGTAATAGCTTCGTCATCTGCTGTCAGCGGGCGAGAAGGTTTGATGTATATCGTCTCTTTTTCTCGTAATTCGTACTGACCCATAAAAGCAATCGTGATGGCAATCACTTCATCAGATGTGGGATCAAGGCCGGTAGAGGTTAAGTCAAGCAAATACCAACCATCATTGAACATATTTCCTTCCATACGCTTCAATCCATCCCAACAGGGCATAGAGGCTTTGCGAATGAATTCCACAGCGTCCCGAAGAGTCTTGTCAAATCTGGCCTTAAGATCAACCCGATGGAGAGCTTCCGTGTCCACCTCATAGCGCTGCTCCTTTGTAAATGCAGAAGTAAACAACAGAACAGAAGTGTGAGTATGCGCCGCTGCATATTTATGCTCCCGAAGCAAGTCGTTCAGTTGCAGTCCATTCAACTTCTTCGGATTGATAAAGAGACATACCGACTCGCTGACCATCATTTTGATCTTCTGAATGTCGTCAAAATCTTCACTCTGCACCTGATAGAACTGATAAAGAATTGGGAAGCGGATATAAAGTGTCTGCAGTTCGACACGACTTAGACCAAGGCAAAGAATCTGGTTTTTTATCATAGCGTAACCTCCTCTCCGTCATTTACAAGTTTAATTTTTGTATCTGGACAAAGTATCTGCAGCATATCGGGATTATCGTTGTGCATCGGAACGACCATCTCCGGGTTTGCAATATCAACTACCTTTTTCAGATCACTGTGCGATGCGTGACCGCTGGTATGCAGCGGTTCCCAACGACCGGTAAGATTCAAAAATTCAGGGATTGTGCTGCCAGGTTTCGTGCGATAGCCGTCCCACATGGAGTACAGCATGATGCTTTTCTCTCTGTCAAATTTGCTGATGATATTTCTAAAATCTCGATTGTCCCGCACCGTCATTAGGAAGCCCCGTTCTTTCATCGCTTCGAAAATATTGTCCCCGTAGACTGTTTTCTTCAAATCACGATATAACGGCGACAGCGTTCCCCAGTGATGTTCCACAAGCTCCATCAAGGCTTTCTGATAACCGTCGCAAATGAAATACTTTCCTCTGGGAACAGCCTTCGACAGCGCGCAAATACGCTCCAAATTGGTGGAGGCGCACATGACATAAACATACTTGTACTGCGTCATGTACTCTCTGACTTTTTGCTGCAGCTCTCGCTCCGTCATCGGCTTCTCGTCCGGTCGGGACAAGGTTGTGCCTTCGGTAACCAGAACATCAACCTTTCCGATTTTATGAAGGATCTTCGGCAGAACCTTGCCTCTAAATCCGTGCATCCGAAAATCCCCGGTATATAGAACGCGCTTGCCATCTGCTTCGATCAGAAACAGATAACTGTCACAGGCTGAGTGGTCGATGGACCAAGGTGTGATACGGATGTCACCGATTATCAATTCTTCGCCGCCGTTGAATGTGTGGAGCGTCTTGATTCTATCACAAAGGACCTGATTTTTGTGGTAACTGCGTTCTGCCGACAGCTGCATGATCTCTTTTGCAAGAGCACCTGTGTAAAGGGGGATGTCATCTCTGATTCGTGTCATCTGCCCGGTGTGATCACCGTGGTAATGAGTGAAGAAGACGGCATCACATATTCCGTTGGCATCAGTTACACCGGGAATATTCAACGGCGAAGAAACGAAATCGGGATCAAGTGATAGCTCGTCACCCATATCAATGAGTATACGGGTATTCTCTGTGCGAATCTCAGTAGCGATGCCACCGATCTGGTGAGTTCCACGGTGTATGATGGTTTTCATTTGATTTCACCGTCCCATACATCCCCGAACAGCATGGAAACGCCATAAGACAGCTTCCATCCTTTCAGGGTTCTGTCATACTCAAGCCATTCTCCGGTAGCCTGTAATGCCGCAATATACCGTTGAACGCTGCGGATAGGTAAGCTGACTTTTTCCGAAAGTTCTTTTGTCGTGACACCCGGTTTCTTACGAATGATTGACAGAATCAAAAGTCCATTTACCAGTTTCTCACTGTAGTCCGCCGCTTTCTTGCTTTTGGAATGTGCGTTCACAAGAAGATATTTCAGCTTATCCTCAATGTCAGCAAAGGAAGGATAGCACCTGAAGAATTTTTGGAGTTCCTTCGGAGGCTTTGGATCACCGAGCCAAATAACTGTTTCATCTGTGCAGCCGTTGATCTGCGTGTAATAGTCAAACAGCATACCAACAGAATCTTCATCCAGTTCAGATGCCTGAATGACCGTTGCAATACTTCCTATGGCAATGATATCGGTTGGGGCATCGGTATCAAACACCTCGTAATCTCTCGCCGGAATATTGGCTTTGACGATTTCGTTTTGTTCATCCGTCAAGCCAAATGTAATAATGCGATGTTCTCCCCTCATTTCTTCTGACCTCCTTCCGAAAAAATATTCTTATCCACTTCAAAATTTACGCCGCAAGTGTCGCAGTGCATCCGATTCACAAGGTTTGCACGGCTGTTTTGCTTCAGACGAATTACCAATGCTATGCTCCAATAAACTGCGCCTGCGACAAATACGATGATCGTACCCTTGACCGTTATCAAAGAAATAATGAGCCAAAGAATAAACATCGAGCCGAACTCGATCTTGGGATAGGGAACCCATCGCACTTGATGACCACCGCAGTTTGGACAAACAAGATCGTCGCCTGTTTTGCTGCGGTTCTCACCTTGGTTATTCATGAGAAAATCCTCCTGTTGTGTTCGTTTGCAAACAGTATAGCAAACCGCCACGACAACAGGGTGGTAGGGTTAAAAAACTTTTAATTTATTTTCGTAAGCTGATCAGCATAGAGGCAGTATCCCATGCTCGATGCATTGGCAATCAGTACGGGGAATGAACAAGTTTTAAGTTCATTGCATAGCAAAATATTATCAAGTATTTTGCTATCGGGATCATGGTTGGCAAACACGAAAATGACTTCCGGATTTTCACAGCTGATTTTCACTTCAAACTGTTTTTTCTGCAATCCATCCACCAGACCTAAT
Organism: Clostridiales bacterium; assembly: GCA_015056005.1. Classification (GTDB taxonomy): domain Bacteria; phylum Bacillota; class Clostridia; order Christensenellales; family UBA1750; genus SIG373. The sequence goes on along the minus strand of SVHB01000005.1, from coordinate 11,412 downwards.
TGGCACTTTTGAGCAAATACGACAGACATATCTTCACAAAACTCTTTGAAGAAATTTTGATCGGACAGAAAACGCTGGAAATCTTTAAGATGATCGCTAACGCCAGCTTTGCCCTGCAATGCGCCGTTACCAAACTTTACTTCAACAAGAGCCAGTGATACCTTTTTGACATCTTTTCGAGTTGCTCCATCAGAGAGCCACTTTAGAGCTACCATATCGAATCGTGCTGATTTGTCAGCAACATCGACTTTGTTGGCATACTCTATATCCACAATATAGTAGTCAGTTCCTCTGGAAATATTTCCGAGGTTGTTGTTTTCACGGGCAATGACTTGCTGAAACTCTCTTTCATATTTGGGGTGCTCATGGAACCACCAATCCATCGCCTGTTTATAAAAAGGAATGTTATCAACAGCTGATTTGACATCAGGGTACTCTTCAAGAACAGAGTTGTCGGTCATACAATATTTCTTGTTGAAGAATACTGTATAATTTCCTTTTTTCTCCGTGATCTTAAATAGGCTTCCGCCTCTGTAATAAATGTTAACAGAGTTTCCACGAAGTTCTAAATCTAATGTGTCATCTTTCTTAACAGCCTCTAAGAGCGGATGAAGTTCTCCATGCAAAAAGGCATCTAACATTTCATTCGTGATTTTACGCTCTTTCACTTCGTACAGCCTCCTCTACAGATTTTTATACATATTATACGAATATAATGTGAATTTTTCAACCAACGCCACCACTGTTCGTCATTTTTGGCTAATTCCATGCATCTTCGCCCACTCACTTGCCGCCTTTTTCCGATCCTCGCTGTACGGCGAAGTCAGCTGGAAACTCAATCTGCCTTTTTCGATCTCAAAGGTCAGTCCGCCTTGCTCGTCATCGTCAATCAGGCGGCAGCATTGGGGGTATTCTTTTGTAAATGCGGTCAGCCGCTTTTTCAGATCGGTGTTATGGGTCTGCACATCGATCGTGCTGCCGTACGCGTCAAAATAGATTGCAGTGGTCTTTTCTCTCTTGGTAAGTCCTGTTCTCATAAAACCTCCTGTTTTTCAAAAATCTTTCTCTGTTCATGAAAGATTCCCTTTCTGTAAAAGCAAAAACATGACTCCAAGTATATAACTTGAAGTCGTGTTTGGACACGATAATATTTACTGTTTTATGGACACCGTACTTATCCGCTCAAGCTTTTTTTACTATTTGGCGCTGTTTAAGTATTTTTGAGTATAGGGGCAGACTGCGAAGCATTTTCCGCAAAGGCCTGAGGGCTTGCCGAGTGTCTTTTCGGCAACCTGCGCCGCGCCCTTCATGCACAATTCTATGTTTACAAGCTCTTCGCGATTGATGCCCGCGTACCAGAGCTTGCCGGATATGGCTTTTCCGGGGCAAATGTCAACGCATGCGCTGCAGCTGCCGCAGCCGGATTCGTTTACAGGCACTGCGGCTTTAAGGGGCGCGTCGGTGAGGACGACAGTGAGCCTGATTCCGGGACCAAACTGAGGAGTAATGAGAAGGTCGTTTTTGCCGATCCAGCCAAGGCCTGCTCTTGTGGCGGCGGTCTTATAGGGGAATTCGCTCATCATTTTTTCTCTGTTGATCTTGACATTTGAGCCAACAAGGGGAATAGAACGATAGCCAAGAGAGTTGATGAACTCCGCGCCCTTTACGGCTATCATATCCATATATTTGTTCATAGTTTCGTATTTTTCGGGATAATCGGGAGTGGGGCCTTCGGGAATCTTGCGTACGATATCAAGCGGGACGGCAACGGCGCAGACCACGGCGCGCCTGAATCCTTCGGGAGCGATCCCTTCAACATCACCAATACCGACCAGATCGGCGCCGATCTCCTTCATAAAAGCGGTCACTTTGTTTGTAAGTTCCATTTATATATCCTCCTATATATCTATCGTGAGTGTAAGCCTGTCGTCTGCGATCTGCACGGTTTTTGAAATATCTCCTGCTTTTATTTCGATCTTCATTCCCTTTGCAGGTGAAAGCAGGCTGATATTGATGCGGCTTCCTTCTCTTTTTGCATCTATGCGCTGCTTGAGCTTGCCGTCTATATCGTAAACTTCGCTTGATGCCTTATCGTTTAGCTCGTATAAGGTCGCGGTGGGAAGGAAGGTATAGTCATAGTCGGGCAGGGTATCGCAGTAACCCGTAACGATTATCGAATTTTCTCTTGCAAACAGGGGCAGGGAGAAGTAATCGAATTCTTCCTTATACCATCTGCCGCCTTTATAGCTTTTTTGGGAGAGAAGGTGAGTCCAGGTGCCGTCGGGCAGATACCACTGCGCTGTCTTATTCTCGCTGAAAACGGGAGCAACAAGGATGTTGTCGCCCAGCATATACTGCCTGTCAAGGCTGTCGCAGGCGGGATCTGAGAAAAATTCCATAGCCATAGAGCGCATGACAGGAACGCCGGTTTTTGATGCATTGACCGCCATTGCGTAGATATAGGGCATAAGGCGGCATTTGAGGTTGGTAAAGAATTTGACCACATCGCAGGCTTCGTCGTCAAAGAGCCACGGGACGCGGTAGGATTTGCTGCCGTGCAGCCTGCTGTGGGTGGAAAGCAGACCGAACGCAGCCCAGCGCTTGTAAAGATCGGGAGTAGCGGTATTTTCAAAGCCGGAGATATCATGGCTCCAGAAGGCAAAGCCGCTTGAGGTGAGGGAAAGACCGGCTCTGAGGCTCTCTGCCATTGAGTAATATTCGCTCACGCAATCGCCGCCCCAGTGTACTGGGTACCTCTGGCCGCCGGCGGTAGCGCTGCGGGCGAAAAGACAGGCTTCATTTTTGCCCAGCTTACTTTCCAGCAGATCAAATACTGCTTTGTTGTAAAGGTGGGTATAATAATTGTGCATGTAAACGGGATCGGAGCCGTCGAAATAAACAACGTCGGTGGGGATCCTCTCTCCAAAATCGGTCTTGAAGCAGTCAACGCCCATATCAAGGAGTGCTTCGAGCTTGGAAAGATACCATTTTGTCGCATCCGGATTGGTGAAATCAACAAGACCCATGCCCGCCTGCCACATATCCCACTGCCAGACATCGCCGTTTGCGCGCTTTAAGAGATAACCGTTATCCCTGCCTTCCTTGAAAAGCGGAGATTTCTGGGCGATATAGGGGTTTATCCAGCAGCAGATCTTGAGCCCTTTTTCGTGATAGCGCCTGAGCATCTCTGTGGGGTCCGGGAAAACACGTTCATCCCAAGTAAAATTGCACCACTCGTATTCCTTCATCCAATAGCAGTCGAAATGGAAAACGCGAAGGGGGATATCCCTTTGAGCCATTCCGTCGATAAAGCTGCTGACCGTTTTTTCGTCGTAATCGGTGGTAAACGACGTGGTGAGCCAAAGCCCGAAAGACCATGCAGGGGGCAGGGCGGGCTTTCCCGTAAGAGAGCAGAAATTGGAGATGACTTCTTTTATATCGTCTCCGCCGATAACATAATACTGCAGTTTTTCGCCCGCAAGGCTCATCTGAACGCGGGAAACGACCTCGGAGGCTACCTCAAAGCTGACCGGCGCGGGAGTGTTGACAAAAACGCCTACACCGCGGTTGGTAACATAGAAGGGAATGTTTTTATAGGATATCTCGGAGGCGGTGCCGCCGTCCTCGTTCCACATATCCACGACCTGTCCGTTTTTGACAAAGGGTGTGAACCTTTCTCCAAGCCCGTAGACACATTCACCCACGTCAAGGGTGAGCTGCTCGCGCATGAAGGGACCGATGTCTGTCTTCATATAGGAAGCGCATTTGTTCAAGCTCTTGGTCAGAAGTCTTTCGCCCTTATAAAAAGCGAGCGAATAAGGGCTTTTGGTTATTATGACCTTCGTAGCTCCGCTGCAAAAAACGATGGAAGCGTCGTCTTCAAAGAATTCGGGCGCATTTTCATCTTCGAAAATATCGAATGCGGGGAGCTTTTTTGTGCTTCCGTCGTGATGGATAAGCTTTACTCCGATAACATCTTCTCTTGGAGCGGAGAACTCTATCGTGATCATTGGGCGGTCGACCGCTTGGGCCCTGCCTGCGTGCAATACATCGGAGCAAAAAACGGTAAGGGTCTTCCCGTCAAAAAACTTGTCCTTGACTTCCATTACGGGTATCATTGATACTCCCGGCTTCAATTTCCAGAATCCGTCTGTAAATTTCATATGTATTATCCTCTTGTGTTTATTTACCGTATCATTATATCACAGTAAACAGACCTCTTCAATGCAAATAAAATATTGAAAATATGGCTGAAAATAACGATTTCCCTGTTGCATGGGGCAAAAAAACGTGTTATAATAAACAAGTTGCAAAACGCACCCGCGTAAATCCGTCTCCTGAACATTTACGGAAAAACTTTATGCGCGGGGAGGAATTAAGGAGGAAATTTTTCATGGCAGTAATCTCTATGAAGCAGCTTCTCGAAGCAGGCGTACACTTCGGTCATCAGACCCGCCGTTGGAACCCCAAAATGGCTCAGTACATTTTCACCGAGCGCAACGGCATCTACATCATCGACCTTCAGAAGACCGTTAAAAAGTGCGATGAAGCTTACATGTTCATCCGCAACCTGGCTATGGAAGGCAAGACCGTTCTGTTCGTAGGCACCAAGAAGCAGGCTCAGGAGTCCATTGAAGAAGAAGCCAAGCGCTGCGGTATGTACTTTGTAAACAACCGCTGGCTGGGCGGTATGCTCACCAACTTCCGCACCATCCGCACCCGTATCGAGCGTCTCAACAAGATTGACGATATGGAAGCTAAGGGCGAATTCGACGTTCTCCCCAAGAAGGAAGTTGCTCAGCTGATCCGCGAGCGCGAAAAGCTCACCGCTAACCTCGGCGGTATCCGCGAGATGAAGAAGCTCCCCGGCGCTCTGTTCGTCGTTGACCCCCGCAAGGAGCATATCGCTGTTGCCGAAGCACGCGCACTGGGCATTCCGATCGTTGGTATCGTTGACACCAACTGCGATCCCGATGAGGTCGATTACGTTATCCCCGGCAACGACGACGCTATCCGCGCTGTCAAGCTGATCGCCGGCAAGCTGGCTGATGCTATCATCGAAGGCCGTCAGGGCGAAGATGTTGCCGCTCCCGCTGAAGCTGCTCCCGCAACCGAGGAAGCCGCTCCCGCTGAAGAAGCACAGGCTGAATAATTTTTATTGGAGGAAAATGCAATGGCTATTTCTGCTGCAGACGTCAAGATCCTTCGCGAGCGCACCGGCGTTGGCATGATGGATTGCAAAAAGGCTCTCGTTGAGACCGACGGCGATATGGAGCGCGCCGCTGAACTGCTCCGTGAAAAGGGCCTCGCTTCCGCCGCCAAGAAGGCCGGCAGGATCGCTGCCGAAGGTATCGTAGACAGCTACATCCACATGGGTGGCAAGATCGGCGTTATGGTCGAAGTTAACTGCGAGACCGACTTCGTTGCAAAGACCGAACAGTTCAAGGCTCTGGTACACGACATCGCTATGCACATCGCTGCTGCGAAGCCCACCTACCTCAACGCCGAAGAAGTTCCCGCTGAGATCCTCGAGAAGGAAAAGGAAATCCTCCGCGCTCAGGCTCTGAACGAAGGCAAGCCCGAAAAGATCGTCGAAAAGATGGTTGAAGGCCGCATCAAGAAGTTCTACACCGACAACTGCCTGCTTGACCAGCTGTTCGTTAAGGACACTGACAAGACCATCTCCCAGCTCGTTACCGAGTCTGTTGCCACCATCGGCGAAAAGATCACCATCCGTCGTTTCGTCCGCTTCGAAATGGGCGAAGGCCTCCAGAAGCGCGAAGACAACTTCGTTGAAGAAGTTATGGGTCAGATGAAGAAGTAATTCTTCTTAACAATAAAGCTTCCGAATTTTCGGAAGCTTTTTTGTTTTTGTTTTGATGCACTTATTCGATTATCTTCCAATATTTGCGTTTCCAGCCGGAACCGTCGTCGTTTCCGGGTTCAAGGAATCTGTCCCATGAATAGCCGTGGGAAATTATCTGTTTATGAAATGAATTATCGGAATCGTCGTTGCCGGGGCACATGATCACCATGCCGCCTTTTTTTGTTATGCGTTCCATCTCTTTGATCTCTGCGTCAATATCATCGCCGACAACATGACCTGAGGTCACTATATCGGCAAATGCGTCCGCATAGGGCAATTCGGTTACCGTACCGTCAACCACGTAAATATTGTCGTGATTTTCTGCCTTTGCACGCTTTTTGAGGTATTGCCTTAGATTCCATACAGGTTCTACGCAATACACGGTTTTGGCGGTTTTTGCTGCGGCAAAAGCCTGCTTGCCTGTGCCGGAGCCTATATCCACAACGACCTTGTCTGAAAAATCGGTAAGACAAAGCATTTCTTCTTCATCCCAGCCGACAAACGAAAGCTTATGGTAATCGTTTGGATCGGTAACATAAATCACCCAGTCAAATATGTTTTCAAAAAAGTCACCGATAACGGTATTCATATTGGAAGGCTCGGGCACGTTTTTTGCATATTCGATCATGCTGTCGACCCAGTCGCTGTAGTCGGGAAGTTTGTTTTTGATAAACCAGCCGATGTAGGGGTAATGATTGATGATATGAGCAAGGTTTTTGTTTATTCCGTCAAGCTTAAGATAGCTGAAATGCAAATCATCAAGCAAAAGTATTGTGTTAACATCGGTTTCCCTGATGTTTTCTCTCCATTTTAATGGCATATAAGTCTCCTGCTAAAAAGTAGGGGCAGAAAATTCTGCCCCATAAATTGATATTACTTATTTCTTTGCGGCTTCGTAAAGCTTCTTGAGATATTCGATGTTGAAGGCGAGCTTTTCTTCGGTGGAAACGTCGTTGGAGAAGTCTTCTGTTGAGACAACGCCTTCGTAGCCTACGGAGTTGAGCGCGACGAACAGCTTTTTGAGATCTGCCGCACCCTTGTTGAGAGGCTTCTGAACACTCCTGTAGATCGCGGAGCCGAGCTCGTCCTCGCCTGCATATTCAAGAGCGGAGTTCTTGATGTGCACATGGGCAAGATAGGGACCGAGAATGTCAAAGCCTTTTCTGTAATCCTCATAGCCTTCGCCGACCATGTTGCCGGGATCGAAGATGACGCCGTAGTAGGTGGGGTCAAGGCCTTCCAGCACGCGGTAAGCGGCGCTTGCGCTTGCGATCATGGTGCCGTGATGCGTTTCAAGAACGATCTTTACATTGTTTTCCTTGAGCAGGGGCAGGTATTCCAGAAGCTTAGCCTTGGTGTCCTTAACAAGCTCATTATAGGGCTTTTCTGCCTTGTAGGGATCGTAGCTGACAAGACCTGCGCGGATGATGGGGCAGCCGATCTTGCCTGCAGCGATGATGGCATCGGTGACCAGCTCGGTCTGATATACGCCAAGGGCGGTGGCAAGACCGTATATCTCAAGCCCTGCTTCGTCGCAGTAAGCCTTTGCTTTTTGTGCATCTTCGATTATATTTTTCTCATCGAGAGTGGATTTGTTCCAAGCCCAATAGCGGCGCTCAAAGGGATAGCTCTCGGGTTCCTTTTCGGGAATGGGGGCGACGCGCCATTCAATACCGTCGTAGCCGTATTTCTTGGCTATCGCAACGGATTCCTTGATGTCAAATTCGGGCATGCCGACAGAGTAAACGGAAAACTTCATTCCTTTTCAGCTCCTTTTGTATTTGCTTTTTCATTTGTGATTCAATTATAGCAAAAGTAACCGACAGGTTCAAGAGAAAATTGCGTTCTTGCGGGGTACGAACGCAGTGAAATGCGGCTTTCGCCGCGTGAAGGGTAAATGTCCCTGCGGTACGTGAAATATGCGCTGTAAGCATGTTTTAGTTAGTAACTACCCTAAAGCCTGACTCTCCTAAAAAACAATCACGCGTGACCCATACTTTACGGGTCACGCGTAAGCATATGTATGAAATTACTCAGTCCCAAAGCCGCGGGTTCCAAGGGTTGCAGACCCTTGGTGGATGAGGGTGTGGGAGAAGGCAACACCTTCTTCCACGTAAATGATTGAAGACTAAAATCTATCTTCCAGGGGAAGAAAAATCTTTGGGAGAAGGCAAAGCCTTCTCCCAATAACAAACGACTAATGTATCTCTTCCTGATTGAGGATGGTAATGCCATTTTCGCGGAGCATATCTGCGGTCTGGACGGGCTGATCGACTCTGAAGATTATGATCGCGCAGCCGTTGACATTACGGACGAAGGAATAGAGGTATTCGATGGAGATGTTCTTTTCGGAAAGAACGCCGACGACCTTGGCAAGCCCGCCGGGGACATCGGGCACGGCGACGGCCAGAACATCGGTGATGTTCACGGTATAGCCTGCATCACGAAGCACCTTCACGCCCTTTTCGGTATCGGTCACGATAGCGCGAAGGATGCCGAAATCGGTGGTATCGGCAACGGAGAGCGCAACAAGATCAACGCCCGCATCGCCAAGAACCTTGGTGAAGTCCGCCAGACGACCCTTACGGTTCTCAATAAAAACTGATATCTGCTTTACAAACATTTGAAATGCCTCCTGTCTGTAGTTTTATTTGAGATAATTGCGGTTATCGATAACGCGCTTTGCCTTGCCCTCGCTGCGCTGGATGGTGCCGGGCTCGACCAGGCGTACCTTTACGGAAATGCCCAGCGCCTGCTGAAGAGCAGCGGAGATCTTGCGGTTGAGGGTCTCGAGGATGCGCACGGTATCGCCGTCTGCGGGCAGCTGAGCGATCTCGACCATGACCTCGAGAGTATCAAGGGTGCCCACGCGGTCAACGACCAGCATATAGTGGGGAGAAACATATTCCATGCCCACGAGCGCTGCTTCGACCTGACTGGGGAATACGTTTACACCGCGGATGATGAGCATGTCGTCCGTTCTGCCCATGACCTTTTCCATGCGGACATGAGTCCTGCCGCAATCGCATTTCTCATAGTGCAGGGTGGTAAGGTCGTGAGTGCGGTATCTGAGCATCGGGATGCCCTCTTTGTTGATGGTGGTGAACACCAGCTCGCCCTTGGTGCCCTCGGGAAGAGGTTCGCCGGTTGCGGGATCAACAACTTCTGCGATGAACTGATCTTCCCAGATGTGCAGACCCTTCCTTGCGTCGCATTCCATGGCAACGCCGGGACCGATCATCTCGGACAGACCGTAAATATCGTATGCCTTGAGCCCCAGGAGCTCTTCGATCTGAGCGCGCATAGCCTCGGTCCAGGGCTCTGCACCGAAAATGCCGGACTTGAGCTTGAGCTGAGATTTGTCGATGCCCATGTCACGGATGGTCTCGCCAAGGTTGATGGCGTAGGAAGGAGTGCAGCAGAGCATGGTGGTGCCAAGGTCTGTCATCATCATGATCTGACGCTTGGAGTTGCCGCCCGAGGTGGGGATAACGGTCGCCCCCAGATGCTCGGCGCCGCCGTGTGCGCCAAGGCCGCCGGTGAAAAGACCGTAGCCGTAGGATACCTGAACGATGTCCTCGTTGCTGCCGTGAGCGCAGGCGAGGGAACGAGCCATGACTTCGGCCCAGCTTTCAAGATCCTTTTTGGTGTAGCCGACAACGATGGGCTTGCCGGTGGTGCCGGAGCTTGCGTGGATCCTGACGATATCGGTCATAGGAACCGCGAAAAGCTTGTTGGGATAGAAATCCCTAAGATCGGTCTTGTCGTTGAAAGGCAGGTATTTGATATCAGCAAGAGAACGGATATCCTCGGGCTTAACACCCTTCTGGTCCATCTTATTGCGATAAGGCTCAACCTTTTCATATACGCGCTTTACGGTGCTTTGAAGTCTTTCAAGCTGGAGCTTGTTCAGCTCCTCACGGGGCATAGTTTCGATAAGTGGGTTATAGTACATTTGTTTATTCTCCTTGGATGGCATTTATGCCGCTTTTACAGGGCTGCGCCTAATTCGTAACCCTTTTCAAATGCGGCCAGGTTCACGTCTACCGTTTTGGGCGGTACGCATAAGGCAACAGCCTTGCGAACCTCTTCCTTGGTAAACGGAAGGTATCTCGCCATGGAACCTATAAGAACGACGTTTGCACTTCTGACCGAACCGCATTCTTCGGCGATCTTAAGAGCATCCAGCGATAATACCTTTGCCATCTCACCTGCCTTTCCCAGAGCGTCTGCCGGATATTTGGCAGCGCCGGTGATAACGGGCATGGGCAGGATCTGCTGGTCGCCCGTGACTATCATGCCGCCGGCTTTAAGGTAACGGGCAGCACGGTACGCTTCAAGTGCTTCAAAGGACAAAACGAAATCCGCTCCGCCGTCTTCAACGAGGGGAGAATATACGGTCTCGCCGTTTGTACCTATGCGGACGTGGGTAATAACGCTGCCGCCGCGCTGGCTCATGCCATGCACTTCGGAAACCTTAACGTCCATATTCCTGTCTATTGCAAGTGCGCCTAAGATGCGGCTGGCCAAAAGAGTACCCTGACCGCCAACGCCTACGATTACTATCTCTAACATATTATTCCTCTCCCTTTATGCAGCCGAACGGGCATACCTGCTTGCAAAGGCCGCAGCCGGTGCAAAGCGAAGTATCAATGGAAACACCGTTTTCGCCTCTGATGATAGCGGGGCAGCCGATCTTCATGCATGCGCCGCAGTTTTTGCAGCCTTCGACCTTAACGGGGGGAGTCTTGGTCTTGATAAGCAGTGCGCAGGGACGGCGTGCGATGATCACGGAAGGAGCGTCGCTGCTCGTTGCCGCCTTGATAGCCTTCTGAAGAGCTGCAAGATCAAAGGGATCGACGACCTGTACGTCTTCAACGCCGCAGGCTCTGACCAGCTGTTCAAAATCAAGAGCGTGAGCTTCATTTCCGCGGATATCCTTGCCGGTGCCCGCGTGCTCCTGATGACCGGTCATGCCGGTGGTGCGGTTGTCCAAAATGATGACGGTGCCGGTGGAACGGTTGTATACCATGTCGATAAGACCGGTAACGCCCGAGTGCAGGAAGGTGGAATCACCGATGACCGATACGGTGCCGCGGGTGAACTCCGCGCCCCTTGCTCTGCTCATGCCGGTGCCCATACCGATGGATGCGCCCATGCAAAGCACGGAATCAACAGCGCTTAAAGGAGCAAGCGCGCCGAGGGTATAGCAGCCGATGTCGGCGGCGACCCTGAGCTTAAGCTTGTTTAGCATATAGAACACCGCTCTGTGGGGGCAGCCGGGGCAAAGCACAGGAGGACGGATGGGAGCGTCAAGCGCGGGAGCGATGGGAGTCTCTCTGACCACGCCGCCGAAAGCCTTGGCGACCTTGAGTACGGAAAGCTCGCCCTGAAGACCGGTCTTGTCCTTGCCGGATACGGGAATGCCCCAGGCCTTTATCTGATCCTCGAAGAAGGGCTCGAGCTCTTCTACAACATAGAGGGTCTTGACCTTGGATGCAAAATCGCGGATCATCTTTTCGGCATGGTATATCCCATGCCCGAAA
>SVHB01000085.1 GCA_015056005.1 Clostridiales bacterium | reverse complement strand
GCTGCCGCTCTTGCTTCCTCAAGGGTATGGATCTCGTTAAAGTCAACGCCGGAATACTGCTTTACAGCGTCCAGCATGGTGAGCCTTGCAAAGGGCTTGCCAAGATCCATTTCGATTCCGTTATAGGTAATGACGGTGGTGCCCAGAACTTCCTTGGCGACGTGCCTGTAAAGGTTCTCGGTCAGGTCCATCATGCCGTGGTAATCGGTATAAGCCTGATAGAGCTCCATGAGAGTGAACTCGGGATTGTGACGGGTATCAAGGCCTTCGTTTCTGAAAACGCGGCCGATCTCGTAAACCCTTTCCATGCCGCCAACGATAAGGCGCTTGAGGTAAAGCTCAAGGGAAATTCTCAGCTTGAAATCCTCGTCAAGGGCGTTGAAATGGGTGTTGAAGGGACGCGCCGCTGCGCCGCCTGCGTTTGCGACCAGCATGGGAGTCTCAACCTCCATGAAGCCCTGAGCATCCAGATAGCGCCTGATGGAGCTGATGATTCTGGACCTCTTGATGAAGGTATCCTTAACATCGGGGTTCATGATAAGGTCGATATATCTCTGGCGATATCTGGTATCGGTGTTGGTAAGGCCGTGATACTTCTCGGGAAGGACCTGCAGGGACTTGGAAAGCAGGGTCACGGAATTAGCATGAACGCTCATCTCACCGGTCTTGGTGCGGAATACTTCGCCCACGATGCCGATTATATCGCCGATGTCCATCTTCTTAAAGCCGGCGTAAGGCTCTTCGCCGATGCTGTCTCTTGCAACATAGCATTGGATATTGCCCTTTAAGTCCTGTATCTGGCAGAAAGATGCCTTGCCCATAACGCGCTTGCTCATCATACGGCCTGCGATCGATACGCTGCTGCCCTCAAGAGCTTCAAAGTTTTCCTTTATATCGGTGCTGTGATGGGTCTGGTCGTACTTGGTGATGACAAAGGGATCGCTGCCCGCGCTTTGGAGCTGAGAAAGCTTGTCGCGCCTGATCTGAGCCTGCTCGGATATCTGCCTTGCCTCATCCACGGGATTTACTGCATTATTGTTGATGTTTTCAGCCAATTTAGGCTCCCCATTTCTATAATAAATTTTGTTTTCAAAAACATAAAAGGCGCATAGACCATATCGATCACATGCGCCGCAAATTTTAACGCTCGATGGTAAGTACCTTAAGCTTTATAACGCCCGCGGGAGCGTTTACGCTTACGACCTCGCCGACCTTGGCGCCAAGGAGCGCCATGCCAACGGGAGATTCGTTGGAGACCTTACCTATCGCGGCATTGGCCTCGGCGCTGCCGACTATGGTATATTCAAGCTCTTCGTCGAACTCTTCGTCATATACCTTAACGGTGTTGCCTACGCCAACGATATCGGTGCTGATATCGTCCGCATCCACGACCTGCGCCACGCGCAGCATGTTCTCGATCTGTATTATTCTGCCCTCGGTGAAGGCCTGCTCGTTTTTGGCTTCGTCATACTCTGCGTTTTCAGAAATGTCACCAAAGGCGATAGCGGTTTTTATACGCTCGGCTACCTCTTGACGTTTGACCGTTTTGAGGAATTCAAGTTCTTCTTCAAGAGCTTTGAGACCCTCGTGCGTCATAACGACTGCGCCGTTTACTACTTCGTTTTTAGCCTTGTTTTCTGCCAAGGTGATCCCTCCGTGTGCGCAAAACGCGCAAATAGAATTCGTGTTCCGTGCCTTTTTCCTTGAACAAATGCGTTTTGGTCAAAAAAAATGCTTTGCAGCCTGAGACCGCAAACCCTGGAAATCAAATATTACCAAAGAGCACAGAAGCTCTACGCTATTATAATCCACTAATACCGAATTGTCAATTTAACCATGGCTTAAATTTTATTAAATTAGTGTAAATCCCCTTTTTGTATCATATATCGGCTCATACACGCATATTATCATATGAATAAAACGCATTATCGGGGAGGTATACCCATGGCAGAAAATATTACGCGGGAAAGCATATTATCAAAGGACCTGATATGTTCAAATCAAAAGGAGAGCCAGCTGGAGTTTCAGGTGCTTTTGCCCGAGATCACGCAGGGCGAAGCGCAGGTGCTCTTCACCGACGGCACGGCAAAAATACGCGCCCTTAAAGCTCAGGCGGATAAGCTCACCATAGACGGCGAGCTGGAAACGGTCACCGTGTATTCGGGTACCGATATAAAAGCCGCCTGCGCAAAAGCAAGCAAGACTTTTTCCATCGATATGGAAATGCCCGGGCTTTTGCCCGGACACGAGGTCAGCGCATCGGCAAGCCTTGAAAAGATAAGCTGCATAACCGATGTTTCCCAAGCAAAGCTTAATACCGTGATAAGCGTAAAGGCCACAGCCTGCGAGCTTTCTCAGGTCCAGGTCATAACCGACATAAACGATATCCCGCTTGAAACCAAAAGAACCTCAGTCAGCGCAAGAATAAAGGTCGGCGAAGGCAGTTCAAAGGCTCTGGTCGATTCCGTGGCCGAACTTCCTTTTGGTCTTACAAGCAAAAAGATCCTTTTTGACCGCTCGACGGCAGCTCCCGTGAGCGTGTCGGTCATAGACGGCGGAGTCACGATATCGGGCATAGTCACAATAGATGCATATCATTTGACTCCCCTTCTTGATAAACCCATAGCCAAAACACACCATGTCCTGCCCTTTGATACCGCAATAGACATAGATTCCGCACGTCAGGGTCAAAGCGCAAAGGTCACTCTTTCGCTTTCGGATACAAAGCTCACGCTGCAGACCGATGATGACGGCGCGTCGTCCTTCCTTTTTGAAGGCAAGCTCACCTCGCATGCAGTTATCGAAGATCAAACGAGCATCAGCGTGATCGAAGACGCATATTCGACGGGTATTTCAACCGTTGACTTAAAAATGCGTGAAATAAACATAAAAGCCGACAGCTTTCTTCGCACCGCGCAGTATCAGCTGCGCCTAAATGCAATTCTTCCAAAGGAAAGAACGCCAATAGGCGCTCTGCTTGCCTGCTTTGCAAGGCCCGTGTACTACGATATCGACAAAACCGGCAACGCAAGCATCACAGGCAGCATGGACGTGAGCATCGTCTATCTGCCCGAAGGCTCGACAAAAATCGAATCGTTCACTCAGGAACTTCCCTTTGAAGCGGTATTTGATATCCGCTGCCCCGACGCCTGCATGGACGAACTGACCGTAAAGGATATCGACGCGGTGCTCATTGCCACCGATCAGGTAGAAGCAAGGATGACCCTTGCCTTAAAATGCGAAGGCGATATGACCCAAAGCGTTTTAGTTCCCACCGATGCCGTCAGGCGCGAAAACGACCTGCCCGAAAAGAGCATGATAAGCGTCTATTTCGTGCAAAACGGCGATACGCTTTGGTCCATAGCCAAAAACTGTCTTACGACCATAGATAACCTGAAGCGTTTTAATCCCGACTGCACGCATATATCCCCCGGCGATAAGCTTATCCTGCTTAAAAAAGGGCGCGGCGCATTAACATAATAAAATCAACCCAAAGCGAAGAGAGAGCATCTTCGCTTTTTTGATTTTTTGTGATATCATATCAGATGGTGATCTATATGCAGGAACAGAATTTCAGAATATATTATAAAAACGCTCCTATAACTTCCGTTATATATATCATAGGCGAAGAAAGCGACGATGTGATAAGTAAGATCGATATAAAAAACGCGGCGCTTGTCTTTGTCCCCGTGGAAAACTGGAACAGAGATCTTTCGCCATATCCCGCAAAAACGGTTTTCAAAGGCGGCGAGGATTTTTCGGGAGGAGCGGATGCGTTTTATCAAAAGCTTAAAGAGGATATAGTGCCCAAAGCGGAAAGCGCGCTGCCGCTTAGCGATAACTGTGTCAGAGGCATAGCAGGCTATTCGCTTGCGGGTCTGTTTGCAATGTACGCCCTTACAAAAGGCGGTTTTGTGTTGGCAGCAAGCATGTCCGGCTCTTTGTGGTACCCGGGCTTTTCGGATCTCCTCAAAAACGCGGAGCTTCCCAAAAACGCATGTGTTTATCTCTCCTTGGGCGATAAGGAAGCAAAGACCAAAAACCCTGTGCTCAAAACCGTGCGCGCATCAACGGAAGAAACGCAAAGGATCCTTACTTCCCGCGGTGCATGCGCATATTTTGAAATAACCCCCGGCAATCACTATACTGATACTGCCATAAGGATCGCCAAAGGTATAAACCATCTTATAAGCATAACAGAAAACGAGGCATAAAAATGAACAGGGCAAAAGAATATCTGATGTGTTTTGGCGGCGCATTGCTTGTCGCCGTCGGTGTATATTTCTTCAAATTCCCCAATAATTTTTCCACAGGCGGGGTCAGCGGCGTATCGGTCATCCTTTCCGGTTATTTTCAGATAAGCTCCGCCAGCACCATATCCACAATCATCAACATGGCGCTCCTGCTGCTCGGCTTTGTTTTCCTCGGTCACGACTGCGGCATAAAGACGGTCATCGGCACAGTTACGCTGTCCGGTGCGCTCATGCTGTTTGAAAAGCTTTTTCCCTTGAACGCCCCGCTCACCGACCAGCCGTTTCTCGAGCTTGTTTATGCAATTCTTTTCCCCGCTATGGGCTCTGCCATACTTTTCAACTGCTCGGGCAGCACAGGCGGCACCGATATCGTTGCCATGATACTGAAGAAGCACACGAGCCTTAACATCGGTTCCGCTTTGGTCGTAACCGATATCGGCATCACATTGGGCGCTTTCCTTTTCGGAGCGCAGGCAGGTCTCTATTCGCTTTTGGGCCTTATCCTGAAAACTGCGGTCATAGACACCGTTATCGAAAATATCAACCTCTGCAAGTGTTTCTATATCACCACCGATAACCCCGACGAGATCAGCGAATATATCACAAAACAGCTCAACCGCAGCTGTTCCGTGGTCGAGGTCGAAGGCGCTTATACGCACCAAAAACGCTATATGCTCATCTGCGCCATGCGCCGCTATCAGGCAGCACAATTAAGGCGATATCTAAAAGAAAACTTCCCCACCACCTTCATGATGATAACCAACTCAAGCGAAGTTATCGGCAAAGGCTTTAGAGGGCTGTAATTTTGGGGATTGGTTTCTTGGAAGAAGGCTTTGCCATCTCCCAAACCCTCATCCACCATAAGAATTAGCGGACCGGCCATAGGCGGTCGCGCGGGTCGGTGGGATATGAAATATCACACCGACAATTCCCACCAGAGGATTGCATCCTCCGGACTCCTGAGACTTGGGGAGAGGAAATTTATCCGTTTGCTTACGCGTTGCCCGTAAAGTATGGGCAGCGCGTGATTGCTTTTAAATGGTGTTAGGCTGCAGAGTTTGGAACAGCCGTCAAACCATCCAAACCTCAATCGACTAACCTCGCAGAAAACAATTCACGAGGGACCCACACTTTACGGGTCCCTCGTAAGCTAACTTATAAAATTACTCTTCCACAAGACCTCGGGATCCAAGGGATGAAATCCCTTGGTGATGGGTGTCGGGAAGCAAAGCTTCCCGGCTCAAAGAGCTCGAGAGGTGAAACCTCTCGAACGCCCCCTCCCGTTTCCCTACCCGCGCCCGCGCATGAAATCCGCGTCGGCTCTGTCGCAGAAGCGGCGGATGAGCTCTATCTCTTTTGGATCATAAGGGCGGAAATTCGGGCGATACAGGTCATGGAACCATTTGGTAAAATCTACGTCCATCGTTGGATCATCGGCATATTTTTCCCATGTGCTGTTCCACGGCTCATAGGTTTGATACTTGCCTGCAACAAAGCCCCAGTTCCAGCAGCCGATCTTTTCAAGATAGAAAAGCGGGAACAGCTCAAAAACGGTATTATTGAGGCATCTTCCCATCCATTCTGTGTTGATAATCGGTCGCCCGTACTCTTTAAGGCGCTTGATGATGCAGATATTTGTCTCATATGTGCCGTAATTATGATAGGAAATAATATCGGAAAGCTCCGCTGCGATCCGTTCAATTTCCGGTATCGGCTTGTTCCTGTCTGCGGTGCAGCGCCAGACGCATGCGGTAAGCGGCTGGATAGGATCCACCTCGCGCGCGATCTCAAAAAACTTTCTCAAATGCTTTTCCGTCACCATCTCGCGCCTTGATGCGCCGGGCTCGTTATACATATCCCACATAATAACGCGCTCGTCATCCTTATATTTGGTTATGATCTCGCGCACCCATTCGTAATGCCGCAGTGCCAGCTCGGGCTCATCCAGCAGATGATAACCCATCTCGGGCAGCTTTCCGTGCTGACTTTGCTTCCTTCCGCCGTGATATCCCCAATCATAGTGCTGTTCACCAAAAACCACAGGCTTAGTCCAGGCTTTCGGCTGCATGCAGTCGTTTCCGAATACTATCATGCAGGATATCCCATGCTTTGCAGCCGTTGCAATATAGCGCTCAAGGCGATCCATAAACCCATCGTGCTGTTTTTCCCACACTATATATTCGATTATTATGCGTATTGTATTAAAACCCGTCTTTGCCGCAAGCTCAAGCTCCGCATCGGCAGTCCTCAGCCTTTCTTCAAATCCGTACTCCTGCCATTGATCTATACGGTTTGCGCAGTCGCTGCTCATAAAATTGCATCCGCGCAGCCATGGGTGAGAATCATACCATTCCCATGCTCTTTCTTTGCTCCATACTGCCATTAAAGCTCCTCCTTTTCAATCTATATAAGGTATGCCATAAGGCCTGAAGGCTCGCCCGAAAGCGAACTTTCGGCAAACGCCTTTGCTGTTTTTGTGTCGCCCATTGCAAAATACGCAAACGCAAGCTGATAATCGCAGGCCGCATCGCGAAGCTTCTTTGCGGGTTCAACAAACGAAATAAAGAACGGAGTCGTCTTGTTGAATCCGGCATCACGCCTTTGCTTTGCTTGAGTATATATGCTTATATGCTCTTTCAGCATCATATGGGCACGCCCTGTCTGCCCAAGCTCCGTATAAGCCATTGCCTGCCAGCATCTGAGCTCCGGCATATGCATGTTGGAGAAATAATCTATAAGCAGCGCGGTAATGTCAAACCAAATCTCTTTCGCCTTTGCTTCATCGCCCAAAAGCTTCAGGCATTTTGCCTCAAAGAACCTGTGCGGCACAAGCATCACCTCGTTCCACAGCCCTGCGCCAAGGCTGTCGGGAAGAACCTGCGCTTCTCTGAAAAGCTCAAGAGCTTTTTTGACCTCGCCCTTTTCAAGTGCGATGCGCCCAAGAGCATGCTTTGCAAACATATACTGGGTAGCAATGGCATGCTCGCCGCCCTCGCAGGGGGTAAAACGCGTCGAAAGCAGCACATCAAGCGCCTTGTCATATTGCCCGTCCTGATTCAGGGCTCTTGCATATTCAACTATAATATCCTCTCTATCAATAAATCCAAGCCGCTCTTCTATGAATTCAACCTGCTGCTTTGCTCCCATCGAAAGCCTGCTCATAAGATACACGGTCTCATATATCAGCTGCTGCGAATCGGGCTTTAACCTGAGCGCTTCGAGCATCAGCAAAAGCGCCTCTTCCCTTCTTCCCAGATGGCTGAAATATGCAGCTGCCAGGTTTCTGAGCACCTTATGATCCTTTTTCAAGCCTTCCCAGAGCTTTGCCGCTTCCTCATAATGCTCCTTGTGATAAAGAAGGCAGGCAAGCCCGAAATCGTCTTTTCCGCTTTCCTTTAGCCTTAAATATTCGCTCTTTCTTGAAGGCCAAGCCGTAACCTTTGGGCGTACAGTGTTTTCAAGAAGCGCTTTTGCTTCTTCACCTTCGCCCATGAGCTCCAGCAATTCCGCTGTGTCAAGCACATTTTGCCATTCATCGGTGAGAGCGGTATAATCGTATTTCTCTCCAAGGCGCTCCAAAAGGTATATCAGGAGCCTGTCAAGCGGGTCTTCCTTAAGATGCAAAAGCAATGCCTTTTTAGCCCCGTCGATATCATTCAGCTTTTTCAAAGCCATTGCAAGCACCGCATGTGCGGTGGAATTTCCCGCATGCGCTCTTATTGCCTGCCCTGCATGCTCCTGCGCTTTCAAAAAATGTCCGCGCCTGAGATCGATCATGGCGATCCTTGTCATAGCCTTTGACCTTGAATCATATGCCCATGCAGCCTTCTGATACCAATCATACGCTTCATCCGTTTTGCTTACAGATTCAAGGCAAAGCCCGATCAGATACGGTATATCCCCGCTTATGGGATGGAAATTGAACTTTGTGTTTATATTCCACGCTTTTTGAGCATGTAAAAGTGCATCTTCAAAGTAAAAATGTTCATAAAGATATTTTGCAAGGCCCAGATGTGCAGGCGCAAAGCTCTCGTCAAGCCTGAGCGCTTCTGTGAAATAGCTGTCGGGCTTGATCGCAGGGTCACGGTACTGCTCCACATGCACTCCCGCAAGATACGCCTCCTGAGCGCAGGAGAGCTGATCCAGGGTCGGATTATCGGAAATGGGTTCGGGCACAGGTTCCGGTCTCTCCTCGCTTGGGCAATAACGCAATATCTCCTGCCCGCCTGCCTCCATAACACATATACGGTATATTTCTTCCGCACATGCAAACCTTGCGGTCTCGCCCGCGCAAACAGACAAAATATGCTCTTTCCCATTTATCAGAACGCGGGCATTCTTTATATTTCTTACGGCATACAAAAGCACTTCTTTTTGCGAAATACTCAACGCCGCATCTACGGTCGCACAAACCGGCACGCCTGTGTTTGCTATC
>SVHB01000004.1 GCA_015056005.1 Clostridiales bacterium | reverse complement strand
TACGCGCACGTAAATAGTTTGATCGTTCTCAAAGACGATCACGATGAACCCATACTTTACGGGTTCATCGTAAGCAAAAGTATAAAATCACCTGAACCCAAAGCCGCGGAGTCCAGAGGATGCAATCCTCTGGTGGATGAGGGCTTGGGAGAAGGCGAAGCCTTCTTCCAAAAAAACTTACATAAAGGAAACTCACATGAAAACCATCGGTATCGGCATTATCGGCTGGGGCTTCATGGGCAGGATGCACGCCTATGGAATACTCAACATGCCGCTTTATTACAACAACTCAGGGTTTAAGGCAAAGCTTATCGGCGTATGCTCGGGGCATATTGAAAACGCGCTTCATGCAAAGGAAGAGCTTGACCTTGAATTTGCAACAGACGATTACAGGGAGCTGCTCAAAAGGGACGATATAGACGCGGTCTGCATCTGTACGCCCAATGACACCCATGAAGAGATCTTCACCGCCGCCGCAAGAGCAAAAAAGCATATATATATCGAAAAACCGCTGGCGCTTGACTACGCACAGGCGCAGAGGATGGCAAAGACCGCCAGGGAATGCGGCGTTATCGTAAACACCGTGTTCAACAACAGGTTCTACCCTGCCACCATGCGCGCAAAGCAGCTGATAGACGAGGGCAGAGTGGGCGATATCATATCGTTTCGAGCAGCGTATCTGCACAGCGGCTCTGTAGACCCCAACCGCCCCGCAGGCTGGAAGCAGCTCAAAAGCGCAAGCGCGGGCACCTTGCCCGACCTTGGCAGCCACGTGCTCGACCTTGTCCACTGGCTGATAGGCGATGTTGCAAAGATCTTCTGCAAAACGCAGACCCTTTACAAGGAAAGAACGAACAAAGCGGGGCAAACAGAGGATGCCGCAGAGGACGCGGCGTATATGACCCTCGTTATGGAAAACGGCGCCATGGGCATGGTCGAGGCAACCAAGATCGCAACCGGGCAGAACGATTCCATGCGCTTTGAGATTTCCGGAACAAAGGGCGCGGTAAGGTTTGATTCCGCCGACCCCAACTGGCTCTGGTTCTACGACAATACAGAAAAAGAGGGCGCGCTTGGGCTCGATAAGGGCTATAAGCAGATCGAATCCATAGGCAGGTTCGAAAAGCCCGGCGGAGCGTTCCCATCGGGGAAAAACGGCATCGGCTTTACCAGATGCCACGCTCATTCCATGTTCAATTTCGTAAACAGCATAAACGAAGGAAAGCAGACCGCGCCCACTATAGACGACGGCGCATATGTAAACCTTCTTTTGGACAAAGCAAGATTATCCGATGAAAGCGGGGTTTTTGTAAATGTACGGTAAAACCGATTGGCTCATTCCCGATATGTACTGGCCCGAGATCACCACTCCCGGTCACTATGTGAGCCACGAAGCCATCTGCGTTCTCAACGTCAACGACAAGGACGCAAACCTCACCGTTACCTTCTATTTTGAAGACCGTGAACCCATTGTCAAGGAAGGTCTCAAATGCGGCGCAAGGCGCACCAACCATATCCGCATGGATAAGCTTGGCGCGGTTGAGATGGGCGTTCCCTATGCCGCTCTGGTGCACAGCGACGTGCCCGTTGTAGTGCAGTACAGCCGCCTTGATACCACTCAGGCCGAAAACGGTCTCATTACCACGATAGCATTTGCTGTGGAATAAGCATATAATACATTGGAGGAAACCGACATGCATGAACTTCAGAAAAAATACGAGGCTCAGATAATCGAGCTCGTAGAAGCCGCACATAAAACGGACGCCAAGGGCTTCGTTACCAGCCAGGGCGGCAACCTCTCCTTCAGGGTCGATGAAAACGTTGTCCTCATCACCCCCACCAAGGTCGCAAAGCGCTCCGTTCAGTTTGACGATGTATGCATCGTCGATATGGACGGCAACACCCTGTTTGCTTCTACCGGCCGTAAGCCCACGGGCGAGCTGCCCTTCCACCTGCGCATCCTCAAAAAGCGCCCCGACATCAAGGCTGTCCTGCACGCTCATCCCCCCGTCCTCACCGGCTTTGCCATCACCGGACAGGATTATATGGAAAGAGCATTCCTGCCCGAACCCGTTATCGAGGTCGGCCCCATGCTGATGGTTCCCTATGCAGAGCCCCTCTCCGACGAGCTGGCAGAGATGTTCGACGCTTACGTTGAGCGCTCCAACGGCTTCCTGATGGAAAACCACGGCGCGATCATGTGCTCCTATGAGGGCATCGGCAGGGCGCTTGAGCTGCTGGAAATGATGGAAGCAGCTGCGCAGTCTATCCTCGTAGCCGTTCAGCTCGGCAACGCCAAGACCATTCCCCTTGAGGACGTTAAGAACCTCGACCGCACCATCAAGACCCGCGGTCTGCCCATGCCCGGTCTCCCCGGCAAGGTAGAGACTCTGCTGGACATCTACAAATAAAAATATTAATAAAATTTTGCAAAATAGTTTAAAAAGGCAACTATTTTGCGATAAAATACGTTATAATATATGTAGAACCAGGCAAAATTTGCCATGGAATATATTAGGGAGGGAAAACTTTAATGAGCAAACGTTTTGTTTCACTCATCACTCTTGTTGCAATGCTCCTTTGCCTCATGGCCCCGGCTACGGCGATGGCTCAGGCAACTTCATCTACCAGCGCTCCTTCTATTACCAATGTAACAGATACCAGCGCTACCATCAGCGTTCCGTACACTGTAGGAGCATCTGAGACTGTTGAATTTATCAGTGTTTACTATAGCACCACCCCCGATATGTCCAGTATAACCGGATTTAGAATTGCTACTGCAGATACTTCCAATCCTTTAACGGGCGGCACTGTCAGCGCAACTATCTCTTCTCTTTCTGCTGATACCACTTACTACTTCAAGAGCCTGTGCAGTGTTGGTGGAAACGTCATCATTGATGACTCTGTAGTCTCTGCTACTACCAAGGTTGCCTATGGTCAGGATCCTACCGTTGACGGTGCTGTTTCTTCTTCTGTAAGCGGCGGCAAGGTCACTTTCTCTCTTCCTGTCAAGGACGGTAACCCTGTTACTATTACCGGCGTTACTTTCACCTATACCGTAAACGGTCTTAATATGTACTCCGTTTCCGGCACTAAGAGCGGAAACACTTGGTCCGGTTCCATGAACATTGGTAAAATGACCCCCGGTACCTATGAATTTAAGGCAATTGCCAACTATTCTGATGGCAGAACTCCCGCTCAGATCGCAACCGGATCCTTCACCATCACTCAGGATCAAATCGACGAGAAGCCCGAAACCATTATTCCCGGTGTTGTTGTTCCCGGTAACGGCTATTACTACAACGGTTATTACTATGTGCCCGGTTATGGTTATTACATCCCCGGTTACGGTTATGTGCCCAACTATCCCACCACTTATTACAGCTATGTAATTACCAACAACCCCACCAACATCTCCTCTGCCAACGCGACCCTGAACGGCTTTGCCTCCAACGGCATCTCCAAGGCAGGTTTCCAGGTTCGCAAGGCTAACGGCAACTGGGGCGATACCCTCTGGGGCAGCGACGCTAACGGCGCTTACGCTCTCAAGGTCACCGGTCTCAAGCCCGGCACCGCTTACTATGTCCGCGCAGTCGGCATTGCAGGCAATGGCTATGTTTACGGCGATCCCGTTGCATTCGTGACCACCGGCGGTTATGTTTCCAACCCCGCTCCCGTCGTTCCTTCTGTTCCCACTTATCCCAGCTACCCCAACTACACCGTTCCCGGCGGCAGCCTGCCCGGATCTTCCTCCGGCAACTCCATCCCCAAGACCGGTGTTGATGCTCACTACTACGCAGCAGCCGTCCTCATGATGGCAGGTCTGGCCCTCGTAGCCACCGCAAAGCGCAGAGAGGCTTAATAGAGGAAGACGTTTTTAGGGATGGGTTTCACCCCTCCCTAAGACCCACCTGACCAAGGGATTGCATCCCTTGGATCCCGCGGCTTTTGGCTGCGGAAATTAAATACGTTTGTTTACGCGTGACCCGTAAAGTATGGGTCACGCGTGATTTATTTTCAGGAGAGTTATGCAGCCGTTCTGCTATACAACAGCAAATAAAAAGCGGTGACACCTCATCAGTCGCCTAAAGGCGACAGCTTCTCCTCTAGGAGAAGCCGAGATATATCAGTTGTTTCATACGTTTGCAGACTTACAAGCTCTACATAACCGTAAATGTTTGAGTACGAGGTTTTCTTGGCTTCCCCTTGAGGGGAAGCTGTCACGCTTGGCGTGACTGATGAGGTGTCCACACAATTATTTGCTGTTGTATTACAGAACGATTGCTTAACAACCAAAAAAACAATCACGAGGAACCCATACTTTACGGGTTCCTCGTAAGCTATCGTATGAAATTATACATTCCCAATGCCGCGGGTTCCAAGGGTTGCAAACCCTTGGTGGATGAGGGTTTGGGAGAAGGCAACGCCTTCTTCCAAAAATCGTCCCCCCGTCCTCCTACCCCTTCCTCCTGAAATGCTCGTACACAGCCTGAGCGGCGGGGGCGTTCATGCCTTGAACGGTGGTGAGCTCTTCGATAGTTGCTTTTGACATTGCGGCATAGGACTTGAAATGGGCAAGCAAAGCTCTGCGCCTTGCGGGGCCGATGCCGGGGATATCGTCGAGCTGAGAATGAACGGTTTTCTTTTGCCTCAGCGCGCGGTGATGGGTTATTGCAAACCTGTGCGCCTCATCGCGGATGGACTGCAGAAGGTGGAGCGCATCGCTGTGTCGGTCGATTATGATCGGGTCGGAAGAATCGGGAGAATAAACCTCCTCAAACTGCTCGGCAAGCGAGAAGAAATGCGGCCTGCAGGGCGGGTCGACCTTGCCAAAGGCTTCCAAGGCATAACCAAGCTGACCCTTGCCGCCGTCGATGATGACAAGATCGGGCGCATCCGAAAAGGACGCGTCGCCGTTTTTAAGGCGCGTGAACCTTCTTGTGATGACCTCCGCCATGGACGCAAAATCGTTCGGACCTTCGACCGTCTTTATCTTGAAATGCCTGTACTCCTTGCGCGCAGGCTCGCCGTTTATGAACACGACCATGGACGCTACGGACTGATCGCCCTGAAAATTCGAGATATCATAGCACTCCATGCGCCTTGGAATCGGGATACCGAGTATCTCGGCAAGCTCCTTTGAAGCACCCATGGTGCGCTCGTATTTTCGGCTCAAGCGCTCGTGAAGCTTCAGCGCGTTTTCCTTGGCGTTCTTCGCCGCCATATCAACGACCGACTTCTTTTCGCCCCTTTGGGGAACATGGATATCGACCTTGCCGCCGCGCACATCGGAGAGTATCTCTTCAACGACCGCCATATCGGCGCAATCGGTTTCAAGCAGTATTTCTTTGGGGATGAACTGCCCGTCATCGTAGTGCTGGAGAAGGAAATCGCGCAGGACTTCTCCCGTTTCCTCCTCAAGCGCGTTTTCGAGCCTGAAATATTCGCTGCCGGAAAGCCTGCCGTCGCGAATGTAGAGCACCTGCGCAACGGTATCGAGCCCGCAAGCCGCGATGGCAACAGCGTCTCTGTCTGTGAGCGAGGTGGAAAACGCCCTCTGGCGCTCGGTCAGCCTGCCGATTCGCTCTATCGCGTCCCTGACCATTGCCGCCTGCTCGAATTTCATCTGTTTGGAATAATCGAGCATCTTTTCACGCAGCGCGTCGACCACCGCCTTTGTATCTCCCGACAGGAAGCGGATAGCGCCGTGAAGGGCGTTATCATAGGATTCCTTGCAGAGCTTGTACACGCAGGGACCCAAACACTTGCCGATCTCCCACCTGACGCAGGGACGGTCATATACCTTATCCATATCGCGGGTGCAGGTGCGAAGAGGGAATGCGTCGGCAACAACATCAAGTATTTCCCTTACCATTGTAGCGCCGAAATAGGGGCCGAAGTATTTTGCCCCGTCCTTTTCAACGCGGCGGACGAGCCTGAGCGCGGGGAAGGCTTCCTTCAGATCAGCCTTTACATAAGGGTAGGTCTTATCGTCCTTCAAAAGAATGTTGTAATAGGGCTTGTGCTTTTTTATCAGGTTGTTTTCGAGTATTAGCGCTTCGAGTTCCGTGCGGCAGAGGATGGTCTCAAAATCGTCGATCTTATCGACCATTGCCTGCACCTTTGGGGCATGCGGCCGCCCTTGCTGGAAATACGAGCGCACCCTGTTTTTGAGCGATACCGCTTTCCCGACATATATTATTCGCCCGCCGCTTTTCATGATATACGAGCCCGGGCTGTCGGGCAGAGCGGCAAGCTTCTGCTTTAAGATATCGTTCATGTGTTTAACCTCAGCATACTCTTATATAAATATATTATATCACAAGTTTGAGGCTTTTTATATCCGTATGGGCGAAAGCTTTATTTGAAGCGAGGTTTGTGCTATAATTAAATTGATAAAATATCGTCACTTACACACGGAGTTATTTATATGCAGGAGCTTTGGAAGGATAAACTTGAACAGGAAGGTTTCAGCCTTGGCTTTGACGGGCTGGAGCTTAACCGAGTATTGGTAGATAAAAAAAAGAATCAGGTCACCGTGTGCTTTAACTATGACAAGCTGCCCGACGAGATCCTCGTTTCGCAGCTGAGAAGAGCACTGAGGCGCACCTTTGTGGATGCGTCTGTTTCGGTGCGCATTGCCTGCCCCGCCTTAGCGCTGAGCTTTATAAAAGAACCGGCAAAATATATGCCCGCGATCGCGGCGATGCTCTCGGTGCGCGCTCCTGCGCTCGCTTCACATCTAAGGGGCGCAAAATGCGAGAGCGACGGCAACACCATCACCGTATCGGTAACTTCTCAGACAGCGCTTGACTATATGAGAGCAAGAAACGGCGCAGAGCAGATCTCCGGACTTCTGCACGAGCTGTTTTCCGCCGATTTCAACGTGCAGCTTGCGCTTCAGGATGTTGACACCAAGGCGATGCTTGAGCAGCTTGCAAGAGAGCGCCTTGAGGCGGACTTAAAGCTTGCACAGGCCGCGGAGGCCGCCGCGCCCAAAAAGGCGAAAGCGCCCGAGCCCGGTCAGCCGCTTTACGGCAACGCCTTCAAAGGCAGCGCCACCCCCATGAGAGAGCTTACCGAGGAGACCGGCAGGGTAATAATCGAAGGCAGGATATTCAAGCACGAGCTCAGGCGCATTGCCAAAGAAACCAGAGCGCTTCTGACCTTCTCCATTACCGACAACACAGGCAGCATTTCCTGTAAGATCATAACAGAAGTAGAAAATGAAGGCCCCTTAAACAACATCAAATCCGGCATGGCGGTGCGCGTAAAGGGCGATGTCAGCTATGACAAGTTCCTGCGCGAAATCTCCATGCGCGTTGACGCGATAATGCCCCACAAGATCCCCGTCAGGACCGACGATGCAGAGGAAAAGCGAATAGAGCTGCATCTGCATACCACCATGAGCAGCATGGACGCGGTATCCAGCCCCAAGGCGCTCATAAACAGAGCCGCCGCGTGGGGGCACGAGGCCATCGCCATCACCGACCACGGCGTTGTTCAGTCCTTCCCCGAAGCCTTCGCCGCGGCAAAGAAAGCCAATATCAGGCTTATACCCGGCGTTGAGGGCTATCTTACCGACGATATGGACGCCATCGCCGCAAACGGCGGTGCGCTTCCCATCGATATACCAATCGTTGTTGTCGATTTTGAGATGACGGGCTCAAACGCCGCTCACGACACCGACAGGATAATCGAGATCGGCGCGGTCAAGATAGAAAACGGCAGGATCACCGACGAGTTTGCCACCTTTGTCGACCCCGGCATACCGATCCCGGAAAACATCACCTCCCTCACAGGCATCAGCGACGATATGGTTTACGGCAAGCCCGATATCAAAAAGGCGATAGCGGATTTCTGCGAATTTGCCAAGGACTGCCCCATCTGCGCGCATGATGTGCACGTGGAGGAGTCGTTCATAAACCGTTCCATAGCGGAAGCTGGCGGCGATCTGCCCATCACAAAGACCTTTATAGACACGCTCTCGTTTTCAAGGGCGCTCTATCCCGATTTCAAGAGCCATAAGCTCGACCAGCTGGCAAAGGAGCTGGGAATAATCCTTTCCAAGCATCACAGAGCATCTGCAGACGCAAGGGCGACCGCGGAAATACTTATAAAGATGCTTGCTCAGGCAAAGCAGGACGGAGCAAAGACGCTTTCCGATCTGAACACGATGTACGGAACGCGTACAGCTTCAAAGGCGAAGAGCTATCATATCATCCTTTTGGCGAAAAACCAAAAAGGTTTGGAAAACCTTTACAGGCTCATTTCCACCAGCCATCTGGATTATTTCGGATCCACCCCAAGGATGCCCAGAAGCGTTATCGAAAAGAACCGGGAAGGGCTTATCATAGGCAGCGCCTGCGAAGCGGGCGAGCTTTATCAGGCTGTGCTCGCGGGCAAAAACGATACAGAGCTTAAAAAGATAGCCTCTTTCTACGATTATCTTGAGATACAGCCCCTTGGCAACAACGAGTTCATGCTGCGCAAGGAGATCGTAAAATCAAGGACCAAGCTCCAGAACCTGAACAAAAAGATATACGAGCTGGGCAAGGAAATGGGCAAGCCCGTGGTCGCAACGGGCGACGTGCATTTCATGGATCCCGAGGACGCTTTCTACCGCGAGGTATTGATGACGGGCAAGGGCTTTGACGATGCGGAATTCCAGCCCCCGCTGTATTTCAAGACCA
Source organism: Clostridiales bacterium (assembly GCA_015056005.1). Lineage (GTDB taxonomy): Bacteria > Bacillota > Clostridia > Christensenellales > UBA1750 > SIG373. The sequence continues at coordinate 50,124 of SVHB01000004.1, read as the reverse complement.
CGAACGAAATGCTCGAGGATTTCAACTATTTCCCGCCCGAAATCGCAACCGAGCTTGTCATCGACGCGCCAAGGCAGATCCTTGCCATGTGCGAGCCAGTGACGCTGTTCCCCAAGCACCCGGAGGGCAAGGTCACCTTCCAGCCCGAGCTTTACAGGGCCGCCGAGGAGATCGAGGGCATGAGCTGGGGCAACGCAAAGAGGATATACGGCGATCCGCTGCCCGATATCGTGCAAAAGAGGGTCGAAAAGGAGCTTAATTCCATCATCGGCTACGGATTTGCCACCCTTTATTACAGCGCGCATCTTTTGATCAAAAAGAGCAATTCCGACGGCTATCTGGTGGGTTCAAGGGGCAGCGTAGGCTCGTCCTTTGTAGCCACCATGTGCAACATAACCGAGGTAAATCCTCTGCCCCCGCATTATGTCTGCCCCAACTGTCAGTATTCCGATTTTGATATAGACACCGGGCTTTACCCCTGCGGCATAGACCTTCCGGAAAAGGACTGCCCCGTATGCGGACATAAGCTTGACAGGAATGGCTTTGATATCCCCTTTGAGGTCTTTTTGGGCTTCAAGGGCGATAAGGTCCCCGATATCGACTTAAACTTCTCGGGCGTATATCAGGGCAAAGCGCACGCCTATGTTGAGGAGCTCTACGGTGCGGGCAATGTTTTCAAAGCCGGCACCATTTCCACCCTGGGCGAAAAGAAGGCCTTCGGCTATGCGGCAAAATATTTTGAAGAGCGCGGCATTGTCGTTACCACCGCGGAAAAAGAGAGGATAGTCGAGGGCATAAAGGACGTAAAATATAACACAGGTCAGCACCCGGGCGGCATGGTAATCATCCCCAAGGACAGGGAGGTTTACCAGTTCTGTCCCATCCAGAACCCCGCGGATAAGGCTGAAAAGGGCATAATCACCACCCATTTCGACTTCAACTCCATGCATGATATCGTGGTAAAGCTGGATATTCTGGGTCATGACGATCCCACCATGATAAGGATGCTTGAGGATCTTTCAGGGCTCAAGGCAACCGAGCTCCCCTTGAACGATCCCGAGACAATGGAAATTTTCCAAAGTCCCAAAAGCCTTGGGCTCACCGCTGAGGAGCTTGGCTGCTCAACGGGAAGCCTTGGCATACCCGAATTCGGCACCAAGTTCGTTATCGGCATGCTCGAGGACACCAAGCCTTCCACCATGGGCGAGTTGGTCAGAATATCCGGTCTGTCCCACGGCACCAATGTCTGGCTCGGCAACGCTCAGGAGATCGTAAGACAGGGCATCGGCACCCTGCGCGACTGCTTCTGCACCCGCGATGATATCATGAACGCGCTCATAAAGCTTGGCGTTGAGCCCTTTATGGCGTTCTCGACCATGGAATCGGTCAGAAAGGGCAAGGGGCTTACCGAGCAGATGGAAGCCGCAATGCGCGAAAAGGATGTTCCCGAGTGGATGATCGATTCCTGCAAAAAGATCGGCTACATGTTCCCAAGGGCGCATGCTGCGGCATATGTTATGATGGGACTCAGGGTCGCATGGTTCAAGGTACACAGACCCATCGAGTATTACACCGCTTATTACACCGTCCGCGCCGATACCTTTGATGCATCCATCATGTGTACGGATGCCGAGACGGTAAAGCGCGCCATCGATTCCATAAAGGCGCAGGGCAAGCAGGCAAGCGCCAAGGATCAGGATCTGGTAACGGAGCTTGAGCTCGTGCGCGAAATGTTCCTGCGCGGCATAGAGTTTGCGCCCATGGACTTATACCAAAGCGAAGCGCTTGATTTCAAGATCGTCGACGGCAAGATTCTCCCGCCCATCAACGCCCTTCCCGGCGTGGGCGAGGCCGCTGCGATCTCCGTTGTGGAAGCAAGGAAGGACGGTCCCTATCTCTCCGTTGAGGAATTCGCATCGCGCGCCAAGGTATCCAAATCCGTGGTCGACGCACTCCGCCAGCAAGGCTGCTTCCGCGGGATCCCCGAAACCAGCCAGGTCACATTCTTTGACTAAAGCAAAATCTCCGTTCCCCTTTTGGGAGGACGGAGATTTTCTTTTATTTATGCTGTTTTCTTATGCTTTTTGAACGCGGAGGAAATTGCCATGATGCCGGATTCTATCATACCGCTTATGATGACGAAATAGTAGGATGCCAACCTCCAAAGGAGCATGACGATCATTATCGATGCTGCGGGGATCATGTCCTTAAAAAGGGTGAAGAACGCGCCTTCGGCGGCGCCGGATGCGCCGGGTGTGGGCATATAGGCAACGGCGGTATTGAGTATGAGGGTATAACTAAAACTCTCTATATACGGTATTTCAACCGAGCAGGCATAGGAAGCGAGGTATGGCATGGACATTATCGTGGCAAACTGAGCAATGGCGAAGAAAATCACCACGACGGTATACCTGAACCTGAGCCTTTTCATGGATCTGCTGTACATCATCACCGTATCGGTGACCTTATCATAGAGCTTATCCGCGTCCTTGGTGATGCGAAGCTTATACGCCAGATCGGAAATAAGCCTTATTCCCTTATACGATATTTTAGGGAAGATGGCAAAGAGCAGTATCACCAAAGGCACGGCAGCCGCCACCAAGGTACCCACAATGAGCGCGGTCATCATCACTGCGTTTATGGATATGCCGATTATCGGCATCAGGACAAAAAGCGCCAGAAGACCTGCGACGAGGGTGAACTGATAAAGTATGAACCTCAGGCTCATTGCAGACGCTGCCTCGGGCCCGGGAACGCCCCTGTGCATAAGATAAAACATGAGCGCAGGCTGCCCGCCTATGCAGGTGGGAGTGATGGCGCTGTAATACCTTTCAACGATAATCGCGTGTATGCTTGCGCCAAGGGGAAATTTTGTCCCGAACATCCTTGTAATGTAGTAAAACTGCAGCCCTTCAAACACAAAGGTGAGCGCAAAAACGGCAAAGCACATGACCATCATAAACGGCGAGAGCTTTTCCAGCGCTATAAAGCCTTTTGAAAAATCCTCGTCGGTTATTATTATCACCGCAAGGACGCATATATTTACGGCGAGGATAATCCATGTGCCGTATTTTTTGAAAAAATCGATAGTTTTCTTTATCATCCGTACAAAACCAAACAAAGTATTGCGCAAACCGCAAATGATATTTTACCACAATTTCTTACACAAATAAAGGCATTATTGATTTTTTAATAATTCTCATTATAATATATTATATGGAATACATATTTCACATATATTATCAAGGCGGTGAAGGCAATGGAAGATAAATGGGCAGATTTGTTTGAACGGATAGATGCATGCCGAAACTGTGAGCTTTGTAAGACCAGGATCAACACCGTGCCCGGTATGGGCAACCCCGAGGCAGATATTATGTTTGTGGGCGAGGCTCCCGGCGCCGAGGAGGATTATCAGGGCAGACCTTTTGTGGGCGCATCGGGTCAGCTTTTGGATCAGATGATGAACTCCATACATCTGAACCGCGAAAATACATATATCACCAATATAATCAAATGCCGTCCGCCCAGAAACCGCACGCCCCTGCCCGAGGAAGCGCAGGTGTGCATGCCGTATTTCAGGGAGCAGGTAAGGCTCGTGAGGCCAAAGATAATCGTTGCTCTTGGCGCGACTGCGGCAAAATACCTCATCGATTCAAACATCGCCATAACCAAGCAGCGCGGGATATGGGTAGAACGAAAGGGGCTTCACATGATCGCCACCTTCCACCCATCCTATCTTCTGCGCGATCAATCGCAAAAGCGCCTTGCGTGGGCGGATTTCAAATCCATCCGCGACAAGATGAAGGAACTTGGGATTTCCCCGGAAAGAAGCACAGATGACGAATAAGGAAAAGGAACTCGCCTCGCTTTACGAAAAGATGGAAGCGCAGATCGCCGTTCTTTACGCGCCCGACAAAAAGCGCCTTGTACGGGGCGATGGAAGCGCCCAAAGCTCGATAGTGCTCATAGGCGAAGCGCCGGGAGAACAGGAAGCGCTTGAAGGTCGTCCGTTTGTCGGCAAAGCAGGGCGCGTACTTGACGAATTTTTACAGCTGTCGGGAATCGCGCGCAGCTCGCTTTACATAACCAACACGGTCAAGGTACGCCCCACGGCGATATCGCGCGCAGGTCGGACAATAAACCGCGCACCAAATGCTGAGGAGCTGGCTTTGTTTGCACCCTGGCTCAAAAAGGAGCTTTCCATAATCAAGCCCAAGCTGATCGTTACCCTCGGTAACGTAGCGCTCAGGGCGATATCGGAACAAAAAAGCGCTGTTATCGGTAAATTCCACGGCGAATTCACGCTCGTGCCAGCGGGGTTTAGAGTTTACCCCATATATCATCCCGCAGCGGTTATCTACAACCGCAGTTTAAGAGAGGTTTACGAATCGGATCTTAAAAAGCTTAACGAGTTTATAAAAACAAACGACATATAAGGAGGCAAACACGATGGCATTACTTCATGTGAATTTCCGTTCTCAGGCGCTGCAGCTCGCTATGGGCATGGACGTCATCATCCCCGAAAAGGCGCAGTACCCCACCCCGACCGAAAGAAAAGAATACCCTGTGCTTTATTTGCTCCATGGCCTTTCCGACGATCAGAGCGCATGGCATCGCAAGACGAGGATAGAGGAATACGTAAACGGCAAGGATCTCATCGTCGTTATGCCCACCACCCACCGCGCATTCTATACCAACACAGTATCGGGCTACAAGTATTTTGATTTCGTGAGCAAGGAGCTTCCCGCCATCTGCGCTTCCATGTTCCCGATCTCCACTAAGCGCGAGGATACCTTTGCTGCCGGTCTTTCCATGGGCGGCTACGGCGCTTTCAAGCTCGGCGTGCTCTGCCACGACAAGTTCGCCGCTGTTGCGTCCCTCTCCGGTGCAGTTGATGTTGCAGCTATCATGGATCGCAATACAAGCCCCGAGTTCTTTTCCGTTTTCGGCGAGAACACCCGCGGCAGTGAGAACGATATCATCGCTCAGCTTGAAAAGCTCATCGCCGAGGGTGCTTCCCTGCCCAGGTTCTATCAGGCCTGCGGCACCGAGGATTTCCTCTATCTGTCCAATACCGCCTTCCGCGACAGGTTCAAGGACAGGATCGACCTCACCTACGAAGAAGGTCCCGGCGTCCATAACTGGGATTTCTGGGATGAGTACATCCGCCACGTGTTAAAGTGGCTGCCGATCAAGTAGGGGGAGACGAGGGGGACGTTAGGGAGACGTTAGGGATGGCTTTCAGCCCTCCCTAAAACCCACCTGACCAAGGGTTTGCAACCCTTGGATCCCGCGGCTTTTTGATCAAGTAATTTTATACGTTAGCCTACGAGGAACCCGTAAAGTATGGGTTCCTCGTGATTTATTTTCAGGAGGGTCAGGCAGTGGGATGGGATTCGCGGTATATGGAAGAGGGTTATGCTGCGGCAGCCAATGCCGGCGTGGAAAGATTGCGCCTTTGGCGCAGCGATATGCGCCTTCGGCGCGCGATATAGCCTTCGGCTGCGATATGTGCGCGAGAGGGCTTTTGCGGCTTATCAGAGTAACCAATTCTTCAGCCGTCATAAATTTCGCGAACGAGGAATCCGCGCACGCAAAATACTTTGACCCTGTTTGAATAAGCACTCAGCCATCCTCGACGTGGCCACCCTTTACGGCCACGTCGACGCAAAAGCCTAAATTCCCTGATCCCAAATGCCGCGGAGTCCAGAGGATGCAATCCTCTGGTCAGATGGGGTTTGGGGAAGGGTGAAACCCTTCCCCAAAAAACAAACCCCCACAAAAAGCATATCGATCACCGCATGCGAATAAAATCTCTTGGAGGTGTATTGATATGATTACGGCTGTGCCGATGATAGTGATACATACGGATGTAAAGGGACTTGTGCTGATTAACGGAAGGCCTTCGGGGAACGCGGGCGGGGCGCTGTCCTTGCCTGCCGCGTCATTCGGGGATGTATTCATAACCGTGCTTCCCGAGGGAGAATTCCTGCCCTGCTCGGTCAAGCTGAGTTTTAACGCAGGAGCGCCGCTTTTGGAGGACTGCGAATTTGAGCACATCGTCTGGCCCGACGGGATAAGCGAGATATTCATAAAATGTCTGCCCATAAAAGCTGTTCTGCCTTGGGAAAAGATCGATTCCATCATATCGGACGGCATCGAATACGCGCTATACAAGGGCAGCGGGCTTAAGCTCAGGGCGCAGAGCACCGAATACGACCAAAACCTGTTTGAATACGACATAAAAGACGGGCTGACAGGCTCCGTCAGAGAGCTCTCCTCGCCGCTTCCCTGCGTAGGGCTGCTTTGCGATATCGAAGACGGAAAACAGCGGCTTATTCTGCTGAAAAAAGAGGGCGATGAGATCAAACTGCTTGCCGACGAATCGGGCACAAGGCTCAGGATAGAAAGCAGACAGCTGCTTTGCAGGGATGATCTTTACGATATTATGGGTCATATAAAGCTCACCGCGCTTTCAGAGGATTCGGGCAGGCTCAAAAAAATACAGGAAGAGATCACCGTGCTTGAAAAGCCCTCTCAGCTTGACCATACCGACACGGCGCTGGCGCTTGCTCAGGCAGTGTCGCTTGGTCTTGAAGAAGAAGCAATGGGCTATTTGAGCGAAAGCTACGCAAACGATCTTGATTTTACCATGCTAAGCGCGTTTTTGGGCGATTTTGAAAGAGCCGAAAAGGCGAGGTACTGTCCGGGGATAAACGCAGGCGCGGTCATAGCGCTGATAAAAAACAGCGCAAAAAATGCGTACACGGCAAGCGTATACGCATTTGAGTTTGAAAACGATAAAATCAGCCTTATCAAGCGCTATGAGGGATGATCATCTTATCTCGATTTTTGAAAACACCTGACCGATCCTGTCCCTTATGATAAGGTCGGCTCTGCCGTCATAGGCTGTCGGGTCGCGGTTTATGAGCACTATCTTCCCGCGCCTGAAATGCTCTATGAGCCCTGCTGCGGGATATACGGTCATAGAGGTGCCTCCTATTATCAGAAGGTCTGCGGCTCTTATTGCCGATATCGCGTGGCTCAGCGCCCGCTCGGGCAGGCTTTCTTCATAAAGCACCACATCGGGCTTAATGATCCCGCCGCAAAATGAACATCTGGGCACGCCCGTGCTTTGAGCTATGGCTTCAACGCCATACGCTCTTTTGCAGCGGGTACAGTGATTCCTATGCACGCTGCCGTGCAGCTCATACACGGTCTTGCTGCCCGCCATCTGATGCAGCCCGTCAATATTCTGAGTAACAACTGCAAGCAGCTTGCCCGCTTTTTCAAGGCGGGCAAGCTTTATATGTGCGTCGTTTGGCTTTGCGTCAAGATAGAGCATCTTATCGCGGTAAAAGCGGAAGAATTCCTCAGTATAATACTTAAAATAGGTATGTGAGAGTATCGTTTCCGGCGGATGATCGTATTTTTGGTTATAAAGACCGTCCACGCTCCTGAAATCCGGAATTCCCGATTCAGTCGAAACCCCCGCACCGCCGAAAAACACTATCCTGCCCGCATTATCTATGAGGCTTTGAAGCTCATTTGACATAGCTTATCAGTCTTCCCACTGAAGCAGACCGCGCTCCTGCATATAATCCTGCTGGCAGTCCATATATGCATCGACCACATGAGCTATGATGAGCTCTTCGTCGTCATCGGCGCCGATCTCTCTTAAAAGGTTTTCGCAGATGAAATCGTATGCATCGTCGTCGTCATAGAAGCTGTCGCCCATCATGCCGCCCTTGAGCACGCCGTTTTCTTCCATATACTCAAAATCCAGCTCTATTGCCTTTTGAACAAGCGATCTGATGCGGTTTTCGGAAACACCCGCAAGCTCGCTTCTGTCGATCTTGGAAACGATATATTCCACCGCTTCCTTCTTATCGTAACCCTGCATTGATATTCTCCTTATAAAGTAGCCTTGAGCTCGTCCAAAATTTCCTTGAAGAATTCGAGAGCCTGACGTACGGTATCGGGTTTGGTCATATCAAGACCTGCATCCTTGAGCACGTCGATGGGGTACTTGGTGCCGCCGGCGCTCAGGAAGCCGAGATATTTCTCAAGCGCACCGGGAACCTTGTTATAGATATCGCTGGAGAACTTGACCGCAGCTGCGATACCGGTGGAATACTGGTATACATAGTAAGCGGTATAGAAATGGGGGATCCTGGACCATTCGTAGGGGATGTAGTCATCCATCTCAACGGTGGGATAGTACTCAAGGTTGACCTGCTTATAGAGGTTGGAGAGGAAGTCGGAGGTAAGCGCGGTGCCGTTTGCATAGGCCTGATGTGCTCTGAGCTCAAAGTCTGCAAACAGAGTCTGGCGGTACATGGTAGTGCGCATGGTTTCAAGCAGATGGTTCAAAAGATACTGCTTTTCTTCCTTGCAGGTAGCGTTGTCGATGCGATATCTTGCCATCAGCATCTCATTGGTGGTGGAAGCAACTTCGGCAAGGAAGATGGAGTAATGAGATGCGAAATAGCCGTTATTCTTGGAAGAATAGAAGGTATGCATCGCATGACCCAGCTCATGGGAAACGGTGAACATATTATCCAGAGTATTCTGATAAGAGCAAAGGATGTAGGGATGCACGCCGTATGCGCCGGTGCAGTAAGCGCCGCTGCGCTTGCCCTGATTTTCGCACATATCGATCCAGCGATCATCAAACGCATGCGCGCTGTCGCGGACATATTCTTCGCCAAGGGGAGCCAGAGCCTTCTGGATGTTCTCTCTTGCTTCTTCAAAGGTCACCATGCCGTCGTATTCAAACAGCGGTACATACAGATCGTAATAGCGGAGCTTGTCAACGCCGAGGAGCTTTGCGCGCAGGTCCATATACTCGTTGAAATACTTCACGCCGTCGTGCATGGCATCGACAAGGGAGGTATAAACATCCAGCGGGATAGCAAGGGGATAGAGGGAAGCTTCAAGAGTGCTTTCGTAGCCGCGTACCTTTGCGTTAAAGGCACGGGATTTTACAAGGCCTGCATAGGAAGCTGCGGTGGTGTTCTTGATGGTCTTGTAGGTATCATAATAAGCCTTGTATGCCTCTTCGCGAACAGCCCTGTCGGGGTTTTCCAGCATGGGGATGAAGCGGGAGTGAGAAAGCTTGGTCTTGCCGCCCTTGCCGTCGGAAACTTCGGGGAAGGTAAGATCGGCGTTGGTGAGCATGGTGTATACGTTTCTGGGGGTAGCAAGAGCTTCGCCTGCCTGAGCAAGGAGCTTTTCGCCTGCCTCGTCAAGGGTATGAGCGCGCATCCTCAGGATCTTTTCGATCTCGAACTTGTATTCCTTGAGGGGCTCATATTCGTTTATGAAGCCTTCGATAAGTCCGTCGGGAGCGGCAAGCAGCTGGGGCTCTGAGAAGGAGACCAGAGCGTTTGCCTTCACGATAAGGCCCATTGCCCTCTCGCTCATTGCGGATGCCTCAGAGTTGCCGGTATCCTGATCCTGATACATCATAGCATAGGTCCTGAGGTTGCCGATGCGGATCATCAGCTTTTCTTCGGTGCTGAAGAAATCATAAAGAGTCTGAGCGCTTTCGGTCAGCCTGCCGGAGAAGGTGCCCATAACATTGATGTCGTTTGCAAGGGCTGCAAATTCCTTTTCCCAATCCTCGATGGTTGCAAAAATGTCTTCGATAGCCCAAGTCTTCGACTTTTCTATTTCGCTTCTTTTCTTGATGTCTGCCATTTTATTATCCTCCAAATGAATTACAGAGTGAGCCCGCGGGTGGGGTAGTATTTTGCATAAACGTCCTTGACCGCATCCAGCGCATCGGCGAACTTTTTATCGCAGATGGGGAGCATCGGACGCCTTGCGGGGCCGACAGGCGCGGTGAAGTGATTGGTGGCGCGCTTGACGGTAGAGGGGAAGCTGCCGGTAGCTGCGATCGCGGAGGTAAATACATCCCAATCGGCCTGAGCTGCCTTTGCGCCTTCCATGTCTCCTGCCATATAAAGATCATATATGGCGGAAGAGATCCTGGTGAGCGCGTTTGCGGGGGCGGAAATAGCGCCCTTTGCGCCCATGGTCAAAGAGGTCAGGATATGGGGATCGCTGCCGCAGATCATGGCAAAATCGTCGCCGGTGGCTTCGATGAAAGCCTGCATCTTGGCAAGGTCGCCGGAAGAATCCTTAGCGCCGATAAGACCGTCCTCGCGGTAGAGCTTGCCCAGCATCTGAGCGGAAATATCGGTGCCGGTGTTCTGTGGAATGTTATACGCCATAACGGGGATATCGCTGGCTGCGATAACTGCTGCCACGTGCGCGTACATCTCTTCCTGACTGGGGCGCAGGTAGTAGGGCATAACAAGGGAGATGAAATCAACGCCGCTGCCCCTGAGCCTTTTTACGGCTTCTACGGCTGCCTTGGTGGTAACATCGCCAACGCCTGCAACAACGGGAACCCTGCCCGCGACCGCGTTTACGGTCGCAAGCGCGATCTCAACGCGCTCGGTCACAGTAAGCGCCGCGCATTCACCCATAGAGCCTGCGCAGAAAATGCCGTCCGCGCCATCTTCGATCAATTTATCGCAAAGCGGCTTTACACCGGCAAAGTCAAGCTCTTCGTTTTCATCAAACGGAGTAGCCATTGCCACTATGAGCCCTTTGAGTTCTTTCATGTATATGCCTCCCGAGATAGAGTTTTTATAAGCACATTATACCACACAAAACCCTTTGCGCAAATAGAACGTTGAATTATTTTACATAAGGATGTATAATTATATAGAATTTTACGAAAATTTCCGCATCTTTACTTTTAGGAGGGGCTTTGATGGTATTTTCTTTGCTCTATGAGGATTTCTCCGATTTCCCCATCGGCGCGTTCCCCTATGACACCCAGCACTCTGCCATGGGTGAATATCACTATTATCCGCCCGAAGGATATCAGGGCAATTTTTACGACCCCATTTCCTGCTACAGCTTCACAGGTCCCAGCTGGCTGATTACCCCTTACGAGGGCAGGCACCTTATGGAGCAGCAAAGGATGATCCCAAGGGAAGATAAACCCACCATTTACGGTACCAACACCGCGCTTGTATCCGGCAGCAAAAAATGGCGCGATTATACCGTATCCGCCGTTATCCGTCCGCTTATCAAGGACGGTCCCTGCGGTCTGCTTTTCCGTTATCAGACCAGCATGATGCACTACGGCTTTTATCTTTACTACGACCGTGTACTGCTTGAAAAAACGGTGAAATTTGAGCGCACCACCATAGATGAAAAGCCCTTTGAATATGACTGCGACAGCTTTTATACTCTCAAGGTCAGCGTATCCGGCAGCACCATCTGCTGCTATGTAAACGACGAGCTTGTGATCAAGGCATCCGACGATACCTACAAAGAAGGCTGCGCTGCGCTCTCCTCATTCATGCCCGCGCAGTATAAGGAGCTTAAAGTTGTCTGCGATGAAACCGAATACAATCGCATTTTGGATCAGGAAAAAGCCGATGCCGATGATCTTGCCGTACAGAGGGCAAAATACAGCAAAATGCGCCTGCACAAGGTGATCGATCTTAAAAACTTCGGCTCGGGCAGGCATATCAGGTTTGGCCATCTCTTGGGCACCGATGAGCTCTTCTTCATCATGGCGCAGAACCAGAAGAGGGTATACAAGGACCGCTATGCTTTCATTTCCTGCCTGACCGCGGTATCGATGGAAACGGGCGAGGTGCTCTGGCAGATCGGTGAGCCCAGCGACCTGATCGAAAACACTCAGCTCACCGCAGACCTTCCCATGCAGATCTACGATATCGACGGCGACGGCTTTGACGAGGTCATCTGCGGCATGGATTTCAAGCTCGTTATTCTCGACGGCAGGACCGGTCAGGTCAAAAAGCAGATCCACACCCCTCAGAACGTGGAAGACGCAGCAAAGCTCTGCGGCATGGATTTCAAGCGTCATTCCTTTGACAGGCTCAATATCGACGCCATCCGCATAGTAAATATTTCCGGCAATGACCGTCCTTCCGATATAATGATAAAGGACAGGTATGCAAGGCTCTGGCTGTTTGACAAAGACCTGAACTTCAAGTGGATGTTCAACGATTTCAACACCGGGCATTTCCCCTTCGGCTATGATTTCAACGGCGATAAAAGGGACGAGATATTCTCCTGCTATAACATGGTCTCAAGCGACGGCAAGCTTATCTGGAAGCTGCCCATAAACACCGACCATACCGATGAGATAGTTGTGGGCGAGCTCATCCCCGGTGAGGGCGAGGTCATCGCCATCGTTTCCGGCTGGGAAGGCTTCATGATAGTTTCCAAGGACGGAAAGATACTCCTGCGCGATATCAACGGTCACGGTCAGAGGATAAGCATCGCAAACTATATTCCCGAAATGGAAGGGCTTCAGATCGCCTGCACGACCTATTGGGGCAATCAGGGCATCGTTTACCTCTACGACGGTCACGGCAACGAGCTCTGGCACATGGAACAGGGCGTAAACGGCAACATCGTGACCCCCGTAAACTGGCAGGGCGACGGCACCGAACTCATACTCATGAACAGCTCGGAAAAATACGGCGGGCTTTATGACGGACAGGGCAGGCTCGTGGTCGAATTCCCCGACGACGGTCATCCCACCCTTGCGGCGGAAGTTCTCGACATAACCGGTGACAAGCGCGATGAGATCGTGGTTTGGGACAGGTACAAAATGTACATCTACACTCAGGATGGTAAAGCGCCAGAGGGCGATATGGAATACGCGCCCCACAAATACCCCCATTACAACGCCAGCAATTACCGCGGCGAATATTCGTTTGCAAACTGGATAAAGAGGAAATAAACACTGCTGCGCCGAAAAAGCTTTCGGCGCAATTTTTTTGCGCAAATTTTTAAAAAGGTATTTACAAATCAAAAAAATTGGGGTATACTATTGTTGTTCGCCAAAAGGTTCGCCAAAGGTGATCGAAAAGAATATTCCTCAGTAGCTCAATGGCAGAGCATTCGGCTGTTAACCGAAGGGTTGTAAGTTCGAGTCTTACCTGAGGAGCCAGAAAAGAAAAACCTTTTGTCCATCGGGCAAAAGGTTTTTCTTTTCAACGAAATAAATCCCTTGCGGGATTTGTGAAATGCACTTCGTGCGTGAAATACGCCTGCGGCGTGTGAAATGCATGCGGGCGTGAGCGGATTTATTTCATTTCACTTGATGCAAAGCATCAAATTTCACAATGACCGCAGGTCATTATTTCACATCCAAAGGATATTTCACCTAAATCAAGTCTCTTTTTCAATTAAGTTAGTTCTTGGGGAACGGATTTGGGTTCATTGAACCCGCAACGCGAATATACCTCCGCATTCTATTTCTTATTCGTTCGACCAAGGATATAATCCACCGAAGTTTTGTAAAAATCCGCAAGCTTTATGAGCACTTGGGTAGGGATATCGTTTTCGCCGGTCTCATATTTTGAATAGCCGGTCTGCGACATATTCAGCATCTGCGCGATTTTGTTTTGCGTAAGATCGCTGTCCTGACGCAGTTCACGTATACGCCTGTACATAGCCCTATTCTCCTGTGACCACAGCAAACCCGCAGGTGGGTATCTCGACGCTGTACTTTGAACAGCAGACACAGGGCGCAACTTTTTTGCCGTTTACAAAGACCTGCACAGGATGATCGACAGAAAAGGTCAGCGTGTTTACACCGGGGGCATTATCCCATGGGTCTGAGGCGTTGGAGATCAGAAGGCTTTCGTTTTTATCGGATAAAAACCTTCCCACGATCATATCTGCATCGGCAGCAAGATCCAAACACTTTCCGACATCCGTTTTCCCGCCCTTTTTGAGCATTATCGTTTCGATATGCTTCATGGGCATGAAAATTTCAGACACGGCTTTGAGCTCGTGGTTCACCGTTTTGAGCCTTTCGTACTGGCGCGTTTTTTCGCCGTTTGAGTCCAGCACCTGATTATGCCACCAGCCCTTTGTCCAGCACGCCCATGTGATGAGCTTTGCGCCGAAGCAAAGCGCGCTGCCCGCCTGAAAGCGCAGCTGGTTTTCGCTTATCCACCTGTCGGGCACGTGGGAATTGACCTGAAGGACTATCCACATGTCCCTTCCGGTATTTTTGCAGGCTTTAGATACGGTATAAAGATCGGATATCGCCGTTTCCACATCGTTTGAATACATGTAGTGGTCATAGCAAATGTAATCTGTATCGACGGTTTTTGTGAACTTATCGATATACTCACAAAAATCCTTTGTTCCCAGCTGGCGCAGGGCTTCTTCCTTGGAAAGCGACGCCAGCTGACCGTAGCTGGGATAGAGGTTGAGATACGGCAATTTTTCGGGCCATTTTCGTTTTACCGTCTTGGCCAGCTTTGAATAGGCGGCAAAATCTCCCGCGCCGGGCTCATCGCCTATATCAAAACCAAGCACAGCCGGATGGTCACAAAACTCATCCAGCGCCTTTTCCTGCTCATAAGAAGGCGCATCAAACCTTTTGGTCACTCCCGCCAGCATTGCTTTTACGCCGAATTTATCAAGAGTATCAAGGCATTCCCTGTCATTTTGAAGATTGGCGATAAAATCTATGCCGCAGTCCTTCAGATCCTTTATATGCGCCTCGTCCCTTGCATAATCGGCAAGGCAGTATGTGCCGATATAAAACCTGTTCCTGTCCATCATTTATCCCAGGGGTTGGGGGTGAAATCGCCGCCGCGTGCCCATTTGAGGTAATTCACCGCGTGCTTCTGTGCGGTCATTTCCCAATCGCCCGAATAAATGGGATCATGATAACCTTCGATGCAGACATCGCCCTCATAGCCATGCTGATGCAGGATGAAAAAGACATCTCTCCAGTTCACATCACCGAAGCCGGGCATGCGCATATATGCAAAGGGCTTTTGACCTATAACGCCATAGCGCTTGACTGCATCCCAATCGACGGTCGCGTCCTTGCCGTGGATGTGGACGATCTTATCCGCCCACTGACGAAGGTTTGCTATTGGGTCGATGAGCTGCGCCATCTGGTGCGCGGGCTCCCATTCAAGGCCCAGAGCGGGGGAATTTACTTCGTTGAACATCATTTCCCACGCAGCGGGATTAAAGCCGATATTGCAGGTGATGTTGTTCCACGTGCCGCCCATCGGGCAGTTTTCGATGGCGAGCTTTACGCCGCGATCCTCAGCATGCTTTGCAAGCTCTGAAAATACTTCCTTGAATTTGGGCATTGCGTCCTCTACGCTCTTTCCCGAATAGCCGCCTGCGAAGGTCGAGACAACACCTGTTTTGAACGCAGAAGCCATATCGATGACCTCGTGCAGGGTCTTTAAGTGGTCCTCGTTCTCGATCGCGTTGCAGTAGAAGCCGAGGTTGCCGACCTCTGCTCTGCCATCGACAAGCCCCACTACCTTGGGCGCAAGCTCTTTTAAGTCGACTCCGCCAAGGCTCATGTGGAAATTGATGCCCACGGTCTCACAGCCGATATCAAGCATATGGGGGATCCAGTCCATCGCTTTGGTTCCGGGAATACAGGTTCCTACCTTGATCTGCTTCATGTTGCTTTCCTCCTATATCAGCCAGCGCGAAATGTTCATTTCGCCGCCGTTTATAAATATTTCTACCGCTTTTTTATCAAAGAGTATATCGATTTTGCTTATTTTTTCTATGCCGTTTTCCCTTGTATCTATCAGCTCTATCGTTTCATCACCGTTTATGATTCTGATCTCAGTGCCGCTGATGTTTACGTGGTCGTTTTGCGTTTCAAGCAATCCACACGCTTGTGCTATCGGTTTGGCGATTAGCTTATCGCCTGAAAGGCTAAGCTCCCTTGGGAGAGTGAGCGCGCCTGCGGAATCTGCGCCCATGGGAAGAGTCTTGCCCCAATGATAGAACCAGCCGATCATAATGCGCCTGCCTTCCTTTGAAAGCAGAGTCTGGGGAGCGTAGAAATCAAGCCCCGCTTCAACATACTCAGGGTTCCCGTGAACAAAGGTCTTTCCGTCAAAATCGCCGATAAGAAACACCGTGGAATATTTTTTCGGCTTCATCGCCGAGAACATCAACACCCATTTATCGCCAAGTGGGAACATATCGGGGCATTCAAGGGTTCCGCCAAATTCATCGGTCTCATAATGAGGGGCAACAAAATCCCATGAAACAAGGTCTTTCGAGGTAAAAAGCAGCACCCTTCCGATTCCGTCGGTTTCCGCGCCGGTCACCATAAAATAATCCTCGCCCCGCTTGAACACCTTTGGGTCGCGGAAATTTGCGTTTGAACCAAGGGGAGAGTTTTTGATCACGGGGTTGCCCTCATATTTTGTAAAGTTTACGCCGTCTTCGCTTATCGCCATCGACTGGGTCTGACCAAGCTCCTTGGACACGCTTGTATAGAAAAGATAGAGCTTTCCGTCCTTTTCTATCGCAGAGCCCGAAAAGCAGCCGCCGCTGTTCTCGTAGGGCATATCAGGATAGAGCGCGATGGGCAGCTCCTCCCAGCAGATAAGATCATCCGACACAGCATGTCCCCAGTGCATCGGACCCCATTTGGTGTCGTGGGGGTTATGCTGGAAAAATGCGTGATATTTGCCGCCGAAGAACACCAGACCGTTCGGGTCGTTCATCCAGCCGCTTTTGGGCTCAAAATGGTATTTGAATCTCTCCATTATATCTCACACTCCATGCTGATTTCCTTTGATCCGTTAAACTTTTGAAGCCTTTTTACTGTGGACATGATCGCGCCCGAGAGCTTTTTACTGCGCCGCACATCTTGTTCATACCAGAAATTTTTGACAACAAGAGTATCCGTTTTTCTGTCCGCAACGGCTTCTATGCGCCCGATAAAGCGTTCTCCAAAGACCACGGGAAGCACATAATAGCCGTATTTCCTTTTTTCCGCCGGTGTGTATATCTCCCACGAGTATTCAAAGCCGAATATCGCTTTGATAAGCTTTCTGTCCCACATCATGGGATCAAGGGGAGCTATGAACTCGCACCTTGGCTTAAAACTCTCATCGCTCATCGCCTTTTCAAGCAGTTCTATATCCCTTTGCCTTATATACATTTCACCGCGAATGCCCTCAACGCTCACGGGGATTATGCGGCCCTTGGCCTGTAATTCCTCAAATATCCTTTTCCTTGTCTCGTTATCAAGCTCCGGGATGTTCAGCCACGCGTCCGACGGGCGGTTCCACAAAAGCCCCACAGCGCCGATCCTGCGCTCCACACGCCATTTTTTGTGCTCGTAATCGTCTTTTATGGGGTCGGGAGCCAAAAGGATATCCTTTGCGATATGCTTTTTAGCTATATCGTAGAACTTTCTCGTGCCTTCCTTGTGATGGATAATGAGCTCGCCCGAAGCATACATCTGCTCAAGGACGCTTCTTGCGGCGTTTGATTCCTTATGCCAGTTTCCGCTCCAATGGATGAAGGAATGCCAGAAGATCGTGCCCTCCAAAGGCAGGGTATCCGAAGAAACGGGCCCGTTTTTATCGATATATTCCTTCGCTTTATCGCAAAGCTCCCTTAACCCTTCAAACTCTTCATATCCGCGTTCAGACAGCTTTCGATATCGCTCAAAACAGGGAAAGTCATCCGTGGGGATGATGGCAAGCTGTTTATCGGGGTAATCCAAAAGCAGCCTGTCCTTATAAAGCAGATCGTAAAGAATTTGCTTTTTTGCGCCCCGCACCCTTGAAAACAGGGTAAGCTCCGCGTTTTTTCCGCAGGCATCCACGGGATCAAACTGGATGCAGCCGCAGCTTTTTATAAACTCAAGCGCGCCTGCCTTTCCCTCATAGATATGCTTATCCAAAAGCCCATGGCGCAGGAGGATAAATCTTCTCGCCTGATCTATCGTAATGTTTATCATATTATCCGCCAGTTTTTTATTCATGCTTAAATTATATCATATCAGCGGAATTTGAAAAGGCGAACAGAGGTCAAAAAATAAAAAAGCGGCTCACTGCCGCTTTCAGTCAATAAGTTTTCCGTCCTTATCAAGCGTTATTTCCTGCTTTAAGGAGCTGTCCTTTGAATTTGTAAACATCACGGACCAATTTCCTGTCTCATAGTCAAAATCGGCTCTTGTTCTGTCGTAATCGATATCGCAGTATTTTTTTGCTTTCTCTGCGGCTTTGCTCCCGCTCATCATATCGCCGCCAAGCTTAAGCGAGGACACGATATAGGAAATATCATCCCTGAATTTTTCGATATCGGCTTTGGGCGCCGAAATGCTCATAGCATAATCGCCTGCGAGGTCGTGAAAGATATAGAGCAGGCTCAGCTTATTGCCGATGGTCTCCCTGCACTCGGTCGCCGACAGTCCGTTTTCAAACTCGATATCGGTAAAGGTCACCCCCGTGCCGCATATCCCGAGCCCTCTTTTGTGAAATTCCAGACGCACGGAAAAATCGGGGTCGTCTTTGGGCGATAAAATAAGCCCCAACATATGCTCAAAGGAAAACTCCTCGCTCTCCCATGTGTCCGGCAGGCTCAGGGCCATCGAAGAATACCCCTCACTGAAGGATATGTCGACCGCATCCTCTCTTTTCTCGTATGATCTTTCATCGATCACGGGGCCTTTTTGGCATCCGACCAAAAGCATCAGCGCAAAAACAAACAAAAGCAGCTTTTTCACTTGTATCACCCGATTTTGTGTTTATATCGGTTAGACGCAAATATATCCGCTTATGTTTCAAAAACGCTGCATATTTTTATAAACAAAACAAAAAATCCCCGCATCGCATGATACGGGGATCGTTTATGGTTTTACATTCCTGCTTCGCCGCTCTCGATCATGTTTGCATCAAGCAGCTCGAGCACGGGCGCTGCGGCTTTCCTGGCTGCGGCTTCGGTGATTACGACCTTCTTTACGTCTTCCCTTGAAGGGATGTCGTACATGATGTCGGTCAGGATGCCTTCGATAACGCTTCTTAAACCTCTTGCGCCGCTCTTGCGCTCAATGGCGGTGCGGGCAATATAGGAAAGCGCTTCGTCGGTGAAGGAAAGCTCCACGCCGTCCAGCTCAAACAGTTTCTGATACTGCTTGCAAAGAGCGTTCTTGGGCTGAGTGAGGATGTTCACAAGCGCGGTCTCGTCCAGCTGGTTTAAGGTCACGACCACGGGCAGACGGCCTACGAATTCGGGGATAAGACCGAACTTCAAAAGGTCTTCCGCCTGGATCTGGCGCAGGATCTCGCCCACGTCCTTTTCCTCTCTGGTCTTGATCTCGGCGCCGAAGCCCATGAGCTTTTTGCCGATGCGGCTTTCGATGATGCCGTCGATCGCGGCAAAAGCGCCGCCGCAGATGAACAGGATGTTGGTGGTATCGATATGGATGAACTCCTGCTGGGGATGCTTCCTGCCGCCCTGAGGAGGAACGGCGGCGACGGTGCCTTCAAGGATCTTCAAAAGAGCCTGCTGAACGCCTTCACCGGAAACGTCTCTGGTGATGGACATATTCTCGCTCTTTCTTGCGATCTTGTCAACCTCGTCGATATAGATGATGCCCCTCTGCGCCTTTTCGATATCGTAATCGGCAGCCTGAATGAGCTTTAAGAGGATGTTCTCGACATCTTCGCCGACATAGCCCGCCTCGGTGAGCGCGGTGGCGTCGCCGATGGCAAAGGGCACGTTGAGTATCTTGGCAAGGGTCTGGGCAAGATAAGTCTTACCGCTGCCGGTGGGGCCCAGCATGAGTATATTGCTCTTGGTTATTTCAATATCGTCCTTGGAAGAAGGGGTATAGATGCGCTTGTAGTGGTTATAAACCGCCACGCACAGCGCGCGCTTTGCCTCGTCCTGTCCGATAACGTATTGGTCAAGCTTCTCTTTGAGCTCTTTGGGCTTGGGCAGAGTATCGAGCTGGGGCTTTTCCGGAGAAGCGGTGTCTTCCATGATGATATCACGGCAGAGCTCCACGCATTCGTCGCAGATGCACACGCCGGGGCCGGCTATGAGCTTGCCCACCTGATCCTGCGTTTTGCCGCAGAAAGAGCATTTGAGCTGCTTTTTATTGTCCTCGAATTTGGTCATTATTTATCCTTTCGCGGATTGAGATTTATACGACTGCCGAATTTATCTTCTGGGGGCAACGATCTCATCGACGATGCCGAAATCCAGAGCCTGCTTGGCGTCCATGAAATTATCGCGCTCGGTGGCGTTTTTGACTTCCTCAACGGTCTTTCCGGTGCGCTCAGCCAAAATGGTATTCATATTGGTCTTGATGCGCTGGAACTGATCGAGATAGATCTGCATATCGGTGACCTTGCCGGAGGTGCCGGCGGAGGGCTGATGGATCATGATCTCGCTGTTGGGAAGCGCCCTGCGCTTGCCCTTTGCGCCCGCTGCAAGCAGGAAAGCGCCCATGGAGGCTGCCATGCCTACGCACAGGGTGGCGGTGGGGCATTTGATATACTGCATGGTGTCGTATATTGCCATGCCGGCAGTGACGGAACCGCCCGGGGAGTTGATATAAAGGTTTATATCAAGATCGGGGTTTTCCATCTCCAAAAAGAGCATCTGCGCTACGACGAGATTTGCGGTATTGTCGTCGATCTCGCCGGAGAGGAAAATGATACGGTCCTTTAAAAGCCTTGAATAAATGTCATAAGAGCGCTCGCCTCGGTTGGTCTGCTCAACGACTACTGGTACTAAACTCATCTGTTTACAGCTCCTTTCGGATGCGGTTTTGTCCGCATAAGATATTATGTGGGAAAGAAGGCTGATTATTCAGCCTTCTCCTCTTCTTCTTTTACTTCCTCAACCTTGGGCTCAACAGCTACGGCGTTTGCCTTGAGGAAATCGATGGTCTTCTGGGTGGCTGCATCGGTCTTGATGTAGTCCCAATCGGAATCGGTGAACCTTTCGGTGAACTTCTCGGCTTCGATACCGGACTGCTCTGCGTACTTGGCAACAAGAGCGTCAACATCTGCCTGATCGGCCTCAATGCCTTCTGCCTTGCGGATGGCTTCAAGAACCAGCTCGCCGCGGACTCTGAGCTCGGCGGTCTCACGATACTGACCGCGCAGGGTCTCCTCGGTCATGCCGGTGAACTTGAAGTAATCTTCCATGCGGATGCCCTGATACATCATGCGCATTTCCATATCGCGAACCATGTTGTCGATCTCGCGCTCGATCATGGGAGCGGGGATCTCGATGGTGGCATTGTGGCTTACCTTATCGACAACAGCGTTGGTGAACAGATCGTCGGTGTGCTGGGCAGCCTGCTTCTCAAGCTTTTCGCGGATATCGTTCTTATAAGCTTCGAAAGTATCGAACTCGGAAACGTCCTTTGCGAACTCGTCATCCAGCTCGGAGAGCTCCTTCTCCTGTACGCCGTGAAGAACGATGTGGAATACGGCTTCCTTGCCTGCCAGATCCTCGGAATGATATTCCTCGGGGAAGGTAACGGTGATATCCCTTTCGCCGCCGATCTCAAGGCCGTCTACCTGCTCTTCAAAGCCGGGGATGAAGGTGCCGCTGCCAAGCTCGAGGGGAGCGTTCTCAGCGGTGCCGCCTTCGAACTTAACGCCGTCGACGCTGCCGGAATAGTCGATGGTGACTCTGTCGCCCATCTTGCAGGCGCGCTCAACGTCTACCCAGCGGGAGGTGCGCTCACGGTCGGCATTGATCTGAGTCTCGACCATCTCGTCGGTCACGGGATGCTCGTGCTTTTCAACTTCAACGCCCTTATACTCGCCAAGGGTGACTTCAGGCTTTACAAAGAATTCTGCGGTGAAAACGCAGGTCTTGCCGGTGCCGATCTCAAGCACGTCGATCTCGGGCTGCTCAACGGGGAACAGGCCTTCCTGCTCGATAGCCTTTTCATATGCCTTGGGGAAGCAATCGTTGAAGGCTTCTTCGTAGAAAACACCTTCGCCGTAGTAATTTTCGATAACCTTGCGGGGAGCCTTGCCCTTGCGGAAGCCGGGGATGGAGATCTGGCCGACCATCTTCTTATATGCTACAGCCATTGATGCGGCAAATTCTTCGCTGCTGATCTCTATGGTCAGTTTGACACGGTTGGCCGCTACGATTTCCTGCTTAACGTTCATTGTGAAAAACCTTTCCTTTCTAAGGAGCGCGGGTATTTTATTTTAGTTATGTATCTGTCCCGCGGTCTGTGCATTCTTGATATTGATGCACAGAATTACACCCATCATAGTGCATCTAATATATCATATCACACAAGGAAAGCAAACGCAAGGATTAACATTAAAATTATCCCTGTATAATTTAATTTTCAGCAATATCGCCCTTTGATGAGGCGCTTAAAACGCCTTCTGTTTTTTCGGCGCTTTGCATATGCTCCGGCAGCGGGGACTGCATCAGCTCTATTGCCTTTTCAAGCGAAGGAAAAGGGACGAACACTATCCCTTCCACCCCGGAGTCTTTTGCGTCGCGCTCGTTGCCCAAGGGGATCAGCATCCTTTTGGCGCCCGCTTTTTTTGCCGCAAGCGCTTTTTCGCGTATGCCGCCCACGGGCAGAGCCTCGCCCAGAACGGAAATTTCGCCCGTGACCGCCGTTTTTATATCAAAGGGTATCTCCTTTATGGCAGAGTAGCAGGAAAGCGCCATGGCGATACCCGCGGAAGGCCCGTCGATGGGGATACCTCCCGGGAAATCCACATGGATATCGTATTCCAAAAGATCTATCCCCATATTGGAAAGCGCGGTCTTCACGTTTTCCACAGAGCATCCCGCCTGCGAGGTTCTTTTTAGCTGGCGCTGCCCTCCTTCGCCGATGCGCTCCTCCTCAACGATGCCGGTCACCTTAAACTTGCCGCCGCCGCATCTTGCGTCCGTCTCCACCCACAAAAGCGCTCCCGCGCCTGGTCCTGCAACGGCAAGCGCGTTCACATAGCCCGGGGCAGGTCTTTCCCTTATCCTCCGCTCATATTTCGGGGAATAGTTGCCGCTTCTGATGACCGACATTATATCTGAAAGCTCCACCTGCTTCCTTCCCGACTGCATGGCAAAGCCGATTGCGCTCTGGACCATGTTGACGCTGTCCCTGCCGCCGGGGCAATAGGAGACAAGGCAGGAAAGCGCCTGCTTTTCTATGGTCATATCCGCTTTCTTTGCGGCGTTTTTGGCGATGATCCTTATGCTGTCGTCACCAAGGGGCTCAAAGAATATTTCCATGCACCTGCTCCTTATTGCCGGCGATATGGATTCGGGCGGCTTGGTGGTAGCGCCTATCAGCCTGAAATCAGCGGGAAGCCCGCTTGAAAACACCTCATGGACATAGGCAGGAGTCGCGGGATCATCGGGGTTATAGTAAGCGGAATCGAGCATCACGACCCTGTCTTCCAAAACCTTCAGAAGCTTATTCAGCTGGATGGGGTGCAGTTCGCCGATCTCGTCTATGAAAAGGACGCCGCCGTGCGCCCTTGTGACAGCGCCCGGCTTGGGCTGGGGAACTCCCGCAGCGCCCAGAGCGCCTGCGCCCTGATAGATGGGATCGTGCACCGAGCCGATTAACGGATCGGCTATCGAACGCTCGTCAAAGCGCACGGTGGTCGCATCCACCTCAACAAAAGGCGCGTCGGTGCGAAAAGGGGAAACGCCGCTCTTTTTCGCCGCTTCCAGCGCCGCTCTGGCTGCGCAGGTCTTACCAACACCGGGAGGGCCGTAGATTATAACATGCTGGGGGTTTGGGCTGCACAATATGGCTACAAGGGCTTTCAGACCGTCCTCCTGCCCGATGATCTCGTCCATGTTCTTGGGTCTGATCGCCTCGCTCAAAGGGAGATTGAGCGATATTTTTCTTTGCGCTTTGAGCTTGTCCAGTTCTCTTTGGTAATTCCTTGTATTCTGCGGCTTAGCCGCGCCCGACTGCCTGAGCTGCAGAAAAAAGCACAGAGCTATCGCGCCCGAAAACAAAAGCTGCAGAAACACGATGACATTTGAAAGCATAGCATACCTCACTTGATCATATGGTGTTATTTTCTCAACGGCGAGGCATATTATTCTCAAATACAAAAAACGGGCGCCTGCTATTTTTTGCAAGCGCCCGAAAAAGATTTTTTGTTTTATTCCTGAGCCTTGAGGAACTTGAAGCAAATATCTGCCTCGGTCATGCCGTCGGGATCGCAGGTCTCGGACTCAACGACCATGAGCATGCCCAGCTCTTTTGCCTTTTTGTATACCTTATCCGCAGGAGCCTCGCCAAGACCGAGGGGTTTGCCCTTGCCGTCCTTGGATCCGTCCTTGATGTGGATGATCTTTACCCTGTCCTTTAAGCGTTCCATCATTTCGATGGGATCTCTGCCGCCGACAAAAGCCCAGTAGGTATCGATCTGCAGGTTGATGGTGGTCCTTTTTTCGAGCTCGTCATAGGTGATGATGCCGTCCTGATTGGGGAGGAATTCCCTGTGATGGTTGTGGAAACCGAGGGTTATGCCTTCATTTGCAAGCTTGGGCTGCATCTCGTTTACAAAATCGATCAGCGCGTCAACATCTGCCTTGGTCGCGATGGGAGCGCCGGGGATGATGATATTCTTGTTGCCGATGGTCTTATGATAGGCAATAAGCTCGTCAAAATCGCCCTTGAGATCTGCAAGGCCGGTATGGGTGCCGGAGCAGATGAGGCCGTATTTATCGAGCATGGCCTTTACATCTTCGGCGCTGTGACCGAAGAAACCGGCAAACTCAACGTATTTATAGCCTATTTCGGCGACCTGCTTCAAAGCGCCGTCAAGATCGGTGGGAGTGATATCCCTGACCGAATACATTTGCAATCCGTATTCCATATTCATGCCCTTTCTTTTTTAGATCTCGGGGATAACGACTTCAACTTCCTTGCCCTGCTGAGCGGAGATGTTGATATAGTCGATAATGGCCTGGTTGTACAGGATCTGGCTGGAGGGAACGGGGGCTTCGCCGCCGGTCTTGATGGCGTCGAGGAAGGAGCGGATCTTCTTGTCGAACAGGCCGCCTTCGCCCTTGTTCTTGAGGATCGGGATGGTGGTCTCTACCTGAGTGCCCGCAAGATCGTAATACAGAGTCATGGGGCCGCCGACAGAGCCGTTCCAGCACTCGGTGGAGGGGATACGCAGAGCGCCCTTCTTGCCGAGGATGACGGTATCGCCGGGAGTGTCAAGGTGCATAGCCCATGCAATACGGAAGTCGAGGATGATGTCGCCTTCGAGCCTGATGAAAGCGGCAGCGAAGTCGTCAACATTGAAGCGGCATGCGTTCTCGGGCAGAGAATACTCGTAGGACTTGCCGAAGAAATCGGAGGTGTAGCCAGATACGGTCAGGGGCTTGGGATAGCCGATGGCGTTGAGGACCATATCAAGGGAATAGCAGCCGATATCGCCCAGTGCGCCGATACCGCCGGTGCTCTTCTCGATGAAGGTGGAGTTCGGGATGCCTCTGCGGCGGCCGCCGCCGGTCTGGATGTAATAGATATCGCCGAGAACGCCGGAATCGACGATCTTCTTGATCATCTTCATGTTCTCGTCAAAGCGGGGCTGGAAGCCGATGGAGAGGATCTTGCCGCTTGCCTTTTCGGCGCGGATGATCTCAACAGCTTCTTCGGTGGTTACGCACATGGGCTTTTCAAGCAGAACATGAACGCCTGCATTGAGAGCGTCGATGGTGCAGACAGCGTGCTGGGTGTTGTAGGTGCAAACGGAGACCGCATCCAGCTCTTCGTTTTCGAGCATGGACTTATGGTCGGGGTAGAAGTTTACGTTTTCAACGCCGTAGCGCTTTGCAAACTTTTCTGCCTTGCCGGGGATAAGATCGGCCATTGCAACGACCTTGACATCGGGCATCTTCTTATAGGACTCGATGTGGCTTTCTGCGATCCAACCGGTGCCGATGATACCGACCTTGAGCACACGGCTGGTATCTATTGCTTCAACTTCTGCATCCTGCTGGAATTTGCTCAGGACTTCATCGCTTTTAGACATTTGGTTTTCCTCCTGTTATGAATAATTTATTTATTAAATTTATTGCTTACGCCTTTTTCACTATGCCGATCTGCAGACCTCCGAACATCGTGGTCACAGCTTTTTTGTCCTGACCCGAGAGGGATTCCCTCATCACGTTGCCCGAAACTATGTCCAGCCAATAGATATGATAGAACTCATCGGGGTCGAGCATATCCATCCTGAAGGTCTGGGGCTTTATGCAGAACACCGCGATATCGCCCGCATCGTTTCTTGCAACGCCCTCGGTCAAAGGCTTGCTGGTAAATATATCGTAGCTTTCAAGGAATATCCTTGCGCTTCTGATATGGCGCTGCGCGGTCTGATCAAGACCTATACCCTGAGGCGGAGGCGCAAACCTCACCGCGGGTTTGCCCCTGAGCATCGATTCCCAGAATTCCTTGACTGCTGCGTCAACGCCCCTGCCCGAGCCGCGCACAAGAGCCGCATCGGCATCATAGACTATATTGGGATAATGCTTTACGATATTTTCAAACCCTTCGTTCATGGAGACGATTATGCCCAGCCTAAGGCAGGTATCAAGAAGAAGCTTCAGCTTTGCCTGATACTCCGCATTCTCCACCGAAGGCAGGGTGCATCTGACAAAGTTACCGCCGCACTCGCTGAGCTGCTCCATATGCCTTACCATATCGGGCAGATCAAGCAGGTTTTCCTGCCTTGCGCCGCCAAGGAGCATCACGGGAGAGCCGTTATACACATAGTAGCCGTTATATTCAGGTTTTTTTATTACCTTATTCAACAAAACACCGCTTCCTTTCGCCGCGTTCTGTGCTGCGCTATTGATTTAAGTATCATAAGCATATTTTAGCAAATATCAATGATGTTTGCAATACCCGAACATATGCACAAAACGCGAACGATCATTAAATTGTTCTTGACAAAATATGCGCTTGTTCATATAATTTTAATATTGATAAATTTACACTTTTTTCGTCCCGACAGGCGATATAAGCGTAAAACAAGGAAACGAGGCAGCATTTTATGGACATTATCGTTGCAAAATTCGGCGGCAGCTCTCTTGCCAGCGCAGCACAGTTCCGCAAGGTAAAAAATATAATCGAAGCAGATACCAACAGGCGTTATATTGTGCCTTCCGCACCCGGCAAACGCTTTTCCGGCGATGAGAAGGTCACCGATCTTCTGTATAAATGCAACGCTCTTGCCATGGCGGGCGAGGATATCTCTCCCGTTTTCGATATCATTGAATCGCGTTTCCTTGAGATCGCAAAGGAGCTTGAGATCACAAGCGACATCGCCCGTCAGCTCGAGATCGTAAAATATTCCATCCAGAACGGTCAGAGCGCCGATTATGCCGCAAGCAGAGGCGAATACTTAAACGGTATCCTTCTTGCCGCATACCTTGGCTACGAGTTCGTTGACGCTGCAGAGGTCATCAGCTTTGACGCAAGGGGCGCTTACGACGCTGCGCGCACCTACGAGCAGCTCGGTTCCAGGCTTGAAAACATCGAGCGCGCGGTCGTTCCCGGTTTCTACGGTTCCCGTATCGACGGTTCCATAAAGACCTTCTCAAGGGGCGGTTCCGATATCACCGGCGCTATCGTTGCCCGCGCTGTCAACGCAAGGCTTTACGAAAACTGGACCGACGTTTCCGGTTTCCTTATGGCCGATCCCAGAATAGTCGAAAATCCCAAGCCCATCGAGGTCATCACCTACAGAGAGCTCAGAGAGCTTTCCTACATGGGTGCGGGCGTTCTGCATGAGGAAGCGATCTTCCCCGTAAAGCAGGCGCAGATCCCGATCAATATCCGCAACACCAACCGTCCCCAAGACCGCGGCACCACCATCGTTGCCGACGCTCCGCCCCATATGTTCGATACCATCACCGGTATCGCGGGTCATAAGGGCTTTACCGCCATCACCATCGATAAGGCGATGATGAACAGCGAGCTCGGTTTCGGCCGCAGAGTGCTCAAGGTGCTTGAAGATCACGGAATTTCCTTTGAGCATCTGCCCACCGGCATCGATACCATGACCGTCGTTGTTGCCGATTCTTCCATTGACGGCAAGCTTGACGACGTCGTGACCGATCTCTACCGAGTCTGCAAGCCCGATTCCATCGAGATCACCACCGGTCTTTCCCTCATCGCTACCGTCGGCCGCGGCATGGTCCGTCAGCCCGGTACCGCAAGCAGGCTCTTCGCCGCCCTCAAAAACAGCCACGTCAACGTGCGCATGATCGATCAGGGCTCCAGCGAAATGAATATCATCGTCGCTATCGAGACCGCCGATTTCAATAAAGCAATCGTAGCTATCTACGAAGCCTTCGTACAGTAATTCCATATGCCCAAGATCGGTTTTCCCCGGAAAGCCGATCTTTTTTATGAGGACGGTGGGGGAGGAACGTTCGAGATGGCTGCGCCCTCTCGAGCTCTGGGCCCAAGGGTTTGCAACCCTTGGATCCCGCAGCTTTTGAGATTGCGGGATGTTATGCGAAAGTGCGCGGCAAATGCGATAGTGGAAGTTTATGCGACAGACAAGTATTTTGTGTGCGCGGATTATTCGTTCGTAAGATTTATGACGGATGAAGAATCGGTTAGTTGAACAAGGGAAAGAAGCCCTCTCGCGCACATATCGCGCGCCGCAAGGCGCATATCGCACGAGCGAAGCGAGTATATCGCTATAACGTTCGTTTTTCTGCATGCCAAGAAAAAGCGCACGCGGGGGACACCTCATCAGTCACGGTTCCCGTGCCAGCGACGCGCCGCGGAACAAGCCCGCGTCGGACTTTGGCTGCAAACAGTCCACCGGACTGTTTGCTTAACGCGTCACCCCCTCAAGAGAGAGCCTTTATAATGAGCATCCTCAAACAAACAATAGAAGCGATCGCTTGACCGTCCAAATCTCTACCGCATAACCTTCCTAAAAACAAATCACGCGTTGCCCATACTTTACGGGCAACGCGTAAGCCAACGTATTCAATTACTCATAAAAAAGCCGCGGGATCCAAGGGTTGCAAACCCTTGGTCAGAGAGCTCGAGAGGTGAAACCTCTCGAACGTACTCCCCCCCAAAAAAGGAGACCAACATGCAGATTTCAAGAAGACTTGGCATTGTCGCGAGGATGCTTGCGGGATGCAATACCATATACGATATCGGATCGGATCACGGGCTTTTGCCTGTGTACATGCTTTTGGAAGACATGGCAGAGTATGCCGTGCTGTCGGACATCAGCGCGCCTGCGATAGAGCGGGGCAGGAACAACGTGATCGAATACGACCTTGAGGACAGGGCGAGCGTCAGGGTCGGCGACGGGCTGATCGGGCTTTCGCCAAAGGAAGAAGACGCAGTCTCCATCTGCGGTATGGGCGGGCTCACCGTGCTGGATATTTTAACAGCGGCGGGCGATATCCCATGCCCGATGGTATTGCAGGCCAACACCGACCATGAGGATCTGAGAAAAGGCCTGCAAAAGATGGGCTATGCGATCACGGACGAAGCCATCCTTCGTGAAAACGGAAAATTTTATATAATTATAAAAGCCGAAAAGGGAGAAATGAGGCTCACTGACGAGGAGGCCTTCTTCGGCCCAATATTGCTTAAAGAGATGAGCGGCACGCTTGTGCAGTTTGCCAACTGGCAGAAAAGCGTGTACGAAAAAGCGAGCTGCTCCGGCCCTTCAGCCGAAACAGCCCGCCGCATGGATGTAATTAACAGGGCTTTTGATATTTATTTTACGTAAAGTATCCTGCCGCAGTTCTCGCACTCGACGATGGCGCCGTCACGCGATGCGTCGGAAAGAGTGACAGCGGGCAGTTCCATGTTGCACCCGCCGCATTTTTCGCCCACAAGCTTTGCGATAGGCGGGAAGCAGCGCTGCTTGACCGAATTGTACTTTGCGATCAGCTGGGGCGGGATGCCGCTTGAAAGAGCGTCGCGCTCGGCTTCCAGCTTTTTGAGCTCCTCGGTCTGAACAGCGAGCTGCTCATCGTATTCCTTCTTGAGCTCGGTGTAATCGTTCTTCGCCTGCTGAGCATTTGAACGAGCCTGCCTGAGGCTGCGGTTGAGACCGTCGGCCTCTCTTACTGCTGCCTGAAGGCGCTGCTGAAGCTGCTGAAGCTTTAAGACGATATCGTTTATGTCCGAAATCGCGCTCTTGACCTCGGACGCAGAGGAGAAATCGTCCTCGCTCGTCCTGGTGCTGCAGCTTTCAAGCCTCTTTTTGAGCTGCTCATACTGGCTCTGGCACTGAGCGATGGTCTTCTCGGTCTTGCTTACACCGTCTTCAACAGACTGCATGGCATTCTGCTGCTCTTTATAATAATTGCGAAGCTTTACGAGCTTGCGGCGGTTGGGATCCTGCCTCATCTCGTTTTCATATTTCACTACTTTAGAATCTGCCTGCTGATATATCCACAGCTGCTCCATTGCGCTCATTATATAACAACTCCTTTGGCGTATATTAACGCAAGATACATTATAGCACATCAAAAAAAATATGTAAAGTTTATCAGAAATCTATTTACAAACCCCGTCATCTGGTTTATAATACCAGATGTAAAGAGATTTGGTTCTATGTCTTAGGAGGTGTGCTTATGGCATTTCAGGTTTTTGCATCCGGTTTATCGAAGATGATCAACCGCGGCATTGAAATATTCGGCGATTCTATAATGAAGGGGATCATGCTCGACGACGCGGGCAGGTATTACGTTGCTCAGGGCAGCGCGGCAAGCGAACTGATGGAAGAATTTCCCGGGATGATAGTGAACCGCGCCAAATTCGGCTGCACCATAGAAAAAGGGCTTGTACAGGTCGAGCGCTTTTTGAAAAATGCAAAGGAGGGCAGCTGCGTGCTTTTGGAGTTCGGCGGCAACGACTGCGATTTTGACTGGAACAAGGTCGCCGCATCTCCCAAAGAGGAGCACCTGCCCAACACTCCCCTGCCGGTGTTCATTGAGACCTACGAGAAGATGATCTCGCTTATCCGTGAAAAGGGTATAGAGCCCGTGATCATGAACCTTCCGCCGATCGACGCGCACAGGTACCTTGACTGGATCACCCGCCTTGGCGCAGACAGGGACTCTATAATGGAGTTTTTGGGCGACGAGCAGAGGATATACCGCTATCAGGAACTTTATTCACAAACTGTTACCAATTTGGCGGCCAAAATGCAGGTCAGGTGCGTGGACGTTCGCAGCGCGTTCCTGTATAATGATAATTACGGCAGGCTCATGTGCGAGGACGGCATCCACCCCAACGAGAACGGGCAGCGGCTTATAAAAGACGTGCTCATGAAGACCTGCACGGCATAATTTACGTCATCGGCAGGTGATAAAAACGAAAAACAAGCTTTTACTGATAACCACGCCCTTCAGCAAACTGACCACGGTTCCGGGCACATATTCACAGGTTCTGGACGAGCTGACAAAAAGGTTTGCGGTGGACGTGCACACGACCGCATACCCGGGCGATTCATTTGAAACGGCAAGGAAGCTTTCAGGCGATTACGACGTTATCTGCGCCTGCGGCGGCGACGGTACCTTAAACGAGGTCGTGCGCGGAGTGTACCTTTCCGGGGCAAATACGCCCATAGGCGTGATCCCCTGCGGCACGGGCAATATTTTTGCCGCGTCATCGGGCATAAGCAGGGTCCCCTTTGAAGCGGCGAGGGCGTTGGTCAAGGGGTTTGACAATCCGCAGAAGTTCGATCTGGGCAGGATGGGCGAAAACTATTTCGTTTTTGTCGCAAGCTTCGGATATTTTACACAGGCGGTCAACGTGACCCCAAGGGAGAGCAAGCACGCGCTCGGGTCTTTGGCATACGTTCTTGAAGGCATAAAGGACATACGCACGCTCAAAGCGTACGATCTTTCATTCAACGCCGACGGCGTGACCCATTCGGGCAGCTATATTTTCGGTTCGGTCACAAACTCCACGCAGGTATGCGGGCTTATGCAGCTCGATCCCAAGGTCGTCTCCTTCGGCGACGGCATGTTCGAGGTGATGCTGATAAAGATGCCGCAGAACCTTTCCGACCTTGCACAGTGCGTAAAACAGCTGTCGACCATGCAGTACGACAGGCGGAACATCGATTTTTTCAAGGCCTCGTCCATCACGGTCACAAGGGCGGACTCCACCCCGTGGTCGCTTGACGGCGATCCCGCAAATTTTGAAGGCATAGCAAGGATCGAAAACATCCCCAGGGCGATCAGCATAATAAGATGACAGGATAATACGTTCTCCTCCTTTCTGATATAAGAAAATGCGCAGGGCAAAAACCGGGCGCATTTTCTTGCTTTTGGGGCTTTAAAAATTTGTGCAAAGCGTGTATAATATGGTTTACAGCGCAGACGAAAACAGCGTTGGGCGTTTTGCCAAAGAGAGCCGGCGGAAGGTGCGAGCCGGAGCTGAGCCCATTCGCTTCCGCTTTCCGAGCTGCCGGCGATGAGTCGGAGGGTTCGCCCTTTACAGCGAAAAACGAGCGGTCGGCATACTGCCGGCAATTTGGGTGGCAACGCGGAATCTTCCGTCCCATGTAATATCATGGCCGGGGGATCTTTTTTTATCCGACCGGTACTCTTTCAGGAGGAAAACATAATGTTAGACATCAAGCTTATCCGTACCAATCCCGATCTTGTAAAAGAGAACATCAAGAAAAAGTTCCAGGATCACAAGCTGGTTCTGGTAGACGAGGTCATCGACCTTGACCAGAAATACCGCGCAGCCCGCACCAGATGCGATGAGCTGAGGAACCAGCGCAATGTTATCAGCAAGCAGATCGGCGGCTTTATGGCAAAGGGCTTAAAGGACGAGGCCGAAAAGGCAAAGGCCGAAGTCGCCGCAATGGCAAAGGAGCTTGCTGACCTTGAGGTCAAGGAGACCGAATACGAAGCCGAGATCAAAAAGCGCATGCTGGTCATCCCCAACATCATCGATGATTCCGTTCCGATCGGCAAGGACGATTCCGAAAACGTGGAAGTTGAGCGCTACGGCGAGCCCGTCGTTCCCGATTTCGAGGTTCCCTATCACGTTGATATCATGGAAAAGTTCTCCGGCATCGATCTGGACAGCGCAAGGCGCACCTCCGGCAACGGTTTCTACTATCTTTCCGGCGATATCGCAAGGCTGCATTCCGCTATCCTTTCCTATGCCCGTGATTTCATGATCGACAGGGGCTTCACCTATTATGTGCCCCCCTTCATGATCAGAAGCGAAGTCGTAACCGGCGTTATGAGCTTTACCGAGATGGAAAACATGATGTACAAGATCGAAGGCGAGGATCTTTACCTTATCGGTACTTCCGAGCATTCCATGATCGGTAAGTTCATCAACACCATGCTCGACCCCGCCCAGCTCCCCCAGACTCTGACCAGCTATTCCCCCTGCTTCCGCAAGGAAGTCGGCGCGCACGGCATCGAGGAGCGCGGCGTTTACCGCATCCATCAGTTCGAAAAGCAGGAAATGATCGTTGTTTGCGAGCCCGAGGATTCCATGGAATGGTTCAAGAAGCTCTACACCAACACCGTCGATTTCTTCCGCTCCCTCGATATCCCCGTACGCACCCTCGAGTGCTGCTCCGGCGACCTCGCCGATCTCAAGGTCAAGAGCGTCGACGTTGAGGCTTGGTCTCCCCGTCAGCAAAAATATTTCGAAGTCGGTTCCTGCTCCAACCTCGGCGACGCTCAGGCACGCAGGCTCGGCATCCGCGTAAAGGGCGGCAAGCAGAAGGGCAATTACTTCCCCCACACCCTCAATAACACCGTCGTAGCTCCCCCCAGAATGCTCATCGCGTTCCTCGAAAATAACCTGCGCGCAGACGGTACCGTAGCTATCCCCGAGCCCCTCAGGATGTACATGGGCGGCAAGGACTGCATTAAGTAGGTTTTGGGGGTACGTTCGAGATGGCTGCGCCCTCTCGAGCTCTCTTTCTTGGAAGAAGGCTTCGCCTTCTCCCAAACCCTCATCCACCAAGGGATTGCATCCCTTGGATCCCGCAGCTTTTGGATTGAGGAATTTCATACTTCAGCTTACGAGTGGCCCGGCAGGTATGGGCCACTCGTGAATTATTTTTAGGAGAGTTAGACGGTTGGGTGGTTACTAACCATCATGTGCGCGCAGCGCATATATCATATTCCGCAGGAATATATCATTCATCACACGCCGCAAGGCGTATATCATTGGCGGTCGCGCTCCGCACGACCGCCTCGTGGGTCACGCATGATTTATTTTTAGGAGAGTTAGGCTTTGGGTCAAATACTCCGACCCTTTTTGAATAAGCGCTTTGCTATTTTCGACGTGGCCACCCTTTACGGCCACGTCGACGCAAAAGCATAACATTCCTGATCCCAAAATGCCGCGGGTTCCAAGGGATGCAATCCCTTGGTCGGGAGGGAGTTTGAGGGAGGGCTGAAAGCCCTTCCTCAAAAAACGTCTCCCCATCCCCATGAATTTTTATACAAAAGCTTGACAAGATTTTGAATAGGGTGTATTATGTACAAAACTCAACAGAAAACCGTTGACGCGGAGATAACGGTGATCATGCTTCCACAGAGAGTCCGATTAGCTGAGAGCGGGCGAAAAACAGGTCATCAAATGGACCGCCGAGGGCGCAGTCAAATGTAATATTTACAGAGTATTCTGCGACGTGAGCGCATACGTTAATTGCGGGGGATATGATGGTATCCTATCAAAGAGCGCGGCTATTGCCGTAAACAAGGTGGCACCACGAAAGAAGTTTCGTCCTTGACAGAGAACAAAGGATTCTCTGCCGGGGATTTTTTATTTTCGGAGGAAGACATGGCACTTTTGACCAAGCGATGGCGAAATTGAATCAAAGCATCGCCAAGCAAGACAAAAACACATTCGGAGGAAGACAAAATGAAGTTCAACAACGTAGATTTCGATACTTATTTCAACAATTATCCCGATAAAAACGGTTTCTTCGGCAAGTACGGCGGCGTATACGTTGACGACAAGCTCAAGGCTGCAATGGCAGAGATCACTCAGGCATATTATTCCATCGCTCAGTCCAGAAAGTTCATCGCCGAGCTCAGAAGGATCAGGAAGGAATTCCAGGGCAGACCCACTCCCGTTACCCATCTGGAAAGGCTTTCCGACGCTTTGGGCGGCAGGGTACAGCTTTACGCCAAGCGCGAAGATCTGAACCATTCCGGCGCGCACAAGCTCAACCACTGCATGGGCGAAGCGCTGCTGGCAAAATACATGGGCAAAAAGAAGGTCATCGCAGAGACCGGCGCAGGTCAGCATGGCGTAGCTCTTGCCACCGCTGCTGCATATTTCGGCCTTGAATGCGATATTTACATGGGCTCTGTCGATATCAAAAAGCAGGCTCCCAATGTTGCAAGGATGAAGATCCTCGGCGCAAACGTGGTCGAGGTAACTCATGGCCTTAAGACCCTCAAGGAAGCTGTTGACGCTGCTTTTGACGCATACAGCAAGGAATACAACGACGCTATTTACTGCATCGGCTCCGTGCTTGGTCCTCATCCCTTCCCCATGATGGTAAGAGATTTCCAGAGCGTTGTCGGCATCGAAGCAAGGGAGCAGTTCATCGATATGACCGGTCATCTGCCCAGCGCCATAGTTGCCTGCGTGGGCGGCGGCTCCAACGCAGCGGGTCTGTTTGCAGGATTCCTGAACGATCCCGTTGACATCTACGGCATTGAACCTCTCGGCCGCGGTCCCAAGCTGGGCGACCACGCAGCCTCCCTCAAATACGGCACCGAGGGCATCATGCACGGCTTCAATTCCATCATGCTCAAGGACGAAAACGGCGATCCCGCTCCCGTTTATTCCGTAGCTTCCGGTCTTGATTATCCCTCCTCCGGTCCCGAGCATGCTTTCCTGCAGGAGATCGGCAGAGTCAAGTACGACGTTATCGACGACAACGATTCCATCGACGCATTCTTCAAGCTCTCAAGGCTCGAGGGCATCATTCCCGCCATCGAGAGCTCTCACGCAGTCGCATACGGCATGAAGCTTGCCAAGGAAATGGAACACGGCTCCGTGCTCATCAACCTCTCCGGCAGAGGCGACAAGGACATGGACTACGTTCTTGAAAACTTCGGTCTGAGGTAATTCCAAATATTTAAGGCGCTGTTTTGCAGCGCCTTTTTTGATAAGCATTATTGCACTTACAGTGCAGCGATATTTCCGCTTGCGCGGAAGCGATATTGCCCTTCGGGCAGCGATATTCCCCTTCGGGCAGCGATATTCCCCTTCGGGCAGCGATATTCCCCTTCGGGCAGCGATATTCCCCTTCGGTGAGCGATATGCGCCTTCGGCGTGCGATATGTGCGCGAAACGACTTTTCCTTCTTTTTAAACCAACCAATTCTCCAGCCGTCATAAATTTCACATACCCATAATCCGCGCACGCAAAATACTCTGACCCTGTTAGAATTTGCTCTCGCAAAACAGAAACGGACGATGGGCTGTCCAAACCTCCATCGCATAACCGTCCTTAAAAGCAATCACGCGTTGCCCACACTTTACGGGCAACGCGTAAGCCAACGTATTCAATTACTCAACCAAACAGCCGCGGAGTCCAGAGGATGCAATCCTCTGGGCCCAGAGCTCGAGAGGGCGCAGCCATCTCGAACATCCCCCCCTGATAGCTGATGGGTTTGGGAGAAGGCAAAGCCTTCTCCCAAAAAAAGCATAAAAAATATTCCCCCTCGCGCAATAAAACGGTGTGTTCGTGCATTTATTCTATGAAAGGAAACGAAGGCCTATGATTTTCTTGACATTAACATACGAAAGCATTGACAAGCTGGAAAGCCTGATGGAAGAGCTTCGGCAGGGTGATATGCAGGCGATCGCAGATATTTACGAAATAACGCACGGCGCGGTGTATGCGCTCGCACTTTCAATGCTGAAAAACGCACACGATGCACAGGACGTACTGCACGACACATATGTAAACCTGCACTGTGCCGCTGCCTCATACAAAGCGCAAAAAAGACCCATGGCGTACATAATGGCTATCGCCCGAAACCTTTGCCTGATGAAGCTAAGGGAAAGAAAAAAGACGGCTGAGCCTTTTGAGGATTGGTTAGACTATATCGAGAGCAACAATTCCGTCACGCCTCAGGACGAGGCGATCATCAGGCTCTGCATGGAAAAGCTCACCGACCAAGAGCGTGAGATAGTGATACTGCACGCAAGCGCGGGCTTTAAGCACAGGGAGATAGCGAGCATGCTGGACCTGCCGCTGCCCACAGTGCTTTCCAAATACCATCGCGCCCTCAAAAAGCTGCGCGATATGCTTGAAAGGGGATGAAAAAATGAAAAGGAACGAAAACTACGATCAGATAAACAAAAAAGTCAAAAAGGCGTTCAAAAACGCCGCGCCCGACGAATTGGGCCCCATCATGACCGATATTGCTCAGGGCAGCAAAAACGTCGTAAGCTTTACGCCAAAGAAAAGGAACATCACAAGAAGGCTTATCTCGGCCGCCGCAGCGCTCATCATCTGCGCAGTGGGCCTGATGGGAGCAAACAGGCTGTATGTCCAAAACGCAGTCGACAGCCTTATCGCATTTGAGGTGAACCCAAGCCTTGAGATAGAGATCAACAAAAACGAAAGAGTGCTTTCGGTCAAGCCCCTGAACATCGAAGCCCAAACCGTTATAGGCGATATGGAGCTCAAAGGCAGCGACCTTGATGCAGCAGTAAATGCGCTTATAGGCTCCATGCTCAAAAACGGCTATATCTCGGAGATCGCAAACTCGATCCTTATATCGGTCGATAACGACGATATTGAGCGAGGTCTCAAGCTGCAGGAGAAGCTCACGGGAGACGTGAGCAAGCTGCTTGATACGGATGCGTTCACAGGAGCAGTGCTCAGCCAGACCATAAAAGATAACGAAAACACGCAGACCCTTGCAAAACAGTACGATATATCCCTTGGCAAGGCCCAGCTTATATCGCAGATGACAAAGCAGAACACTGCGCTTGACGAAAAAGACCTTTCTCAGCTCTCCATCAATCAGCTGAATTTGCTGGGCAGCGGGCTGGACGGAGTCGAATCCGTGGGGACCGCCAGCGATAAATCCTATATCGGCAGGGACGCAGCGATAAACGCTGCTTTGACACATGCGGGCATCAACGTTGAAATCCGCTACAGCAAAGCCGAACTGGATCTGGAAAAAGGCATAATGGTATACGAGGTCGAGTTCGGGTACAACGAATATGAATATGATTACGATATAGACGCGAAAACCGGCGAGGTCATAAACTCCCGCAGAGAGTACGACGATGATTATGTACAACCCGTTCAGACTAAGGACGAGGAGAATTACATCCAAGGAAATACAATCAGCGATGCTAAGCTCACTTCAGATGAAGCAAAAGCCGTCGTTATCGATCACGCAGGACTTAAAGCCGATCAGGTCACTTTTACAAAATGCAAGCTCGACCACGATGACGGAAGATTGGAATACGATATCGAGTTCATAACAGAAGATCATCTGGAATACGAATACGAGATCGATGCGGTCACGGGCAAGGTCTATAAGTACTCCCACGAAAGGGCAGACTATATTATACCTCAGGCCACAGCCGTGCCCAATTCGAACACGCATAAGACGACAGAGCCCGGATCACCGGCACCTTCCGCTCAAGAGACAGAAAAGCCCGTCACGGCCTTTATCTCCCGCGAGGAAGCGCTTGATTCAGCATTCAAAAAGGCCGGTATCGATGCATCCGAGGCAGGCAGAGTTGAGTGCGAGCTCGACAGGGACGACGGAAGGCAGGTATACGAGATAGAGTTCAAGTCCGGAGGTTATGAATACAGCTGCGACGTCGACGCTCTGACCGGCGCAGTTTACGATTTTGAAAAGGAACGCGACGACTGATAAAACCAAAGGAGCACGATCAAACGATCGTGCTCTTTTTTCATTACAGTATTCTTCCCTGTTTTTCCTTTTTCCAAATGTTGTCGGGCAGATACGCCATGTTGAAGCGCTTGCCGTCCTTTCTGCCCCTGCCGGATTCTTTGTGATAAGCGGCATAAAAGCAGGTCCTGCCAAAGCTCTCCGATTTCTCCTTATCGTCGGTGCCCGAAAGCACCCTGTCCACAAGCTCGATACCTTCATCGACTATGGAAGAATCAAAATCCTCATGACCGCCGTAGCAATGGTCGAACAGGCTTTGCTTTCCCTTCAGCTTTACCAAAAACTCTTTATACTCCTCAACGCTAAGCGAGCCCGGGAGCTGCAGAAGTGTGTTGGAATTGCAGGCATCGCCTGTGAACGCCGGCTTATTCTCCGCGTCGATCAAAACGATCTCGCCCGGGGTATGACCGCCGACGTGCACGACTTCTATCAGCCTTTTGCCAAGGTCAAAAACATCTCCGTCAAATATCGGCCAGATGCAAATAGGGTGGGGCATGGAAAAATCGTTTGCGGTGACTTTTTCCTTAAATTCATCCAAGACGGCGTTCTTCATCTGCGAAAGGCGCATATTACGGTAAGCCGCAGTATCATTCATCGCCCTGTCAAAGGCGCTCTTCATGAACGGTATATCGTCGGCGTGCATATAATACTCGTCAAAATCGAAATTTCCGCCGGTGTGATCGCCGTGATAGTGGGTGCAGACAAGAATTACGGGCTTATCGGTCAGCTTTTGGCAATATTCCCTGATATTTCCGTACCCGAACATGGTGTCGATCAGCATCGCTCTTTCATCGCCTATAATCAGATACGAAAAAGTATTCATCCTTTCATGGCTGTCAAAGCAGTTGGTTATCCTGTATGTGTTTTCGTATATCAGCGTACTTTCAAAAAGCCTGTCCTTCATAATATCATTCATCCTTTTTCTTTTAGTATACCATATCAGCCATAAAGAAAAAAGCGCCATCCTAAAAATGGCGCTTTACGATTATTGGGATCACGCGGGGAGGACCATCCGCGCAAAGGTTGGGTAAATTATTCCTTGATTGAACCGATCATGATACCGCCGACGAAGTATTTCTGCAGCAGCGGATAGATGCACAGTATCGGGAGGGTGGAGACCATGACAGAGGCCTGTTTTAAGGTGTTGAGCACAAATTCATGATCGCCGGATGCTATGCTGTTCATCATATCAAGGGTAGAGCCCTGAATGAGCAGGTTTCTAAGAACCAACTGCAGGGGATATTTGGTGGAAGAGGACAGGTATATGAATGCACGGAACCAGCCGTTCCAGTGACCTACGCCGGAATAGAGCACGAGCACCGCAAGAGAAGGCTTGCACAGAGGAACAAATATCTTCCAGAGGATCGTGAAATGGCCGGCGCCGTCTATCATGGCGGATTCTGAGAGTGAATCGTGTATTGACGCCATGTAGGTGCGCACAATGATCATGTTATACGCGTTCATCGCAACGGGCAGGATCAAAGACCACAGGGAGTCATACAGACCGTACTCGCGGACGATGAGATAAGTGGGGATAAGACCGCCGGAGAAGTACATGGTGAGCACGATGAACATCATGAGAGTGTTTCTCCAAAGAACATTCTTTCTGGAGAGAACATAAGCGGTCATGGTGGTGATAACAAGCTCGATCAGAACACCGAAAAACACGATAAACAGCGTGTTTCTGTAGCCGGTGAATATCTGCCTGTTTGTAAGCACGGCTTTATACGCATCAAGGCTGAAGCCGGCGGGCTTATACATGAAGCCGGATACCTTTGCCAGCTCCTGAGGATTGCTCAGGGATACACAGATGGCATAGAAGAAGGGATACAGGCACAGTATGCAAAGGAGCGTGAGGACGATAGTATTTACTGTGATAAATATATTTTCGCCTAAGGGTCTTTTCATTACCGCACCTCCTTACATAAGAGATACTTCGCTCACGCGCTTGCTGATATCGTTGGCGGTGATAAGAAGTATGAAGTTAATGACCTTATTGAAAAGATCGACGGCTGCGGAGAACGACCAGTTCATCTGGACAAGACCGATACGGTAAACATAAGTTGAAATAACATCGGAGGTCTCATAGATGGAGGGGTTATACAGAAGCATGATCTTTTCAGAACCGACGTTCATCATCTGACCGATCTGAAGAATGAACATGATGATGATGGTCGACATGATGGAAGGGATCGTGATGTTTATGATCTGCTGGAACTTGTTTGCGCCGTCTATAACAGCGGCTTCATAAAGGGAAGCGTCTATACCGGCGATAGCGGAAAGGTAGATGATGGAGCCCCAGCCGATGCCCTGCCAGATACCCGACGCAACATAAATGGTGCGGAAATACTTGGGATCCTGCAGAAGCGGTACTCTGCTTCCGCCGAAAAGCTCAATAAAATCGTTGAACAGACCGGTGGAAA
Source organism: Clostridiales bacterium (assembly GCA_015056005.1). Taxonomy (GTDB): domain Bacteria; phylum Bacillota; class Clostridia; order Christensenellales; family UBA1750; genus SIG373. Next base: position 8,909 of record SVHB01000004.1, on the reverse strand, counting down.
GAGAGAAGTTTACGATAAGACCGCAGATAACAACGGTTGATACGAAATGGGGCAGATAGGTGATGGTCTGCACCACGCGCTTATAGCCCTTGAAAGGAAGCTCTGAAAGCAGTATTGCCAGAATGATGGGAGCAGGGAAAGAAAAGATGAGGTTGTAAAGGCTTATAAGAACGGTATTTCTGATAAGTCTCCAGAAATATATACCTTCGATGAACTGTTTGAAGTATTTAAGGCCGACCCATTCGCCGATGAAAAAGCCCTGTATGCCCACACCGGGAACGAATTCTTTGAATGCCATGATGTTGCCGAACATGGGAATATAGGCGAACATGATGTAAAAGACCACTGCGGGGATCATCATGACATAAAGAGGCCAGTTCCACTTCCAGTCCCTTTTGATGGAAGCGCTGTTGAATTTGCGCATGTGGTTTCCTCCTCTTTAAGATAAAAGCCGGGGAGAGATAAACTCTCCCCTGTGCATTTTATATGTTTGATTAGCGAGCCAGATAACGGTCGTAAGCGGCCTGCTGGATCTCGATAACGCGATCTACGCCCAGCTGCTTGAGAGTGTTCTGGAAGTCGTCAAATTCGGTCATGGGACGAGTGCCGATGATGAACATGGCGATCTGCTCTCTCATGTAGGTATCGATGTCGGTGAAGAGCATTGCATATTCGTTTGCTTCGTCCTGAGTCATGGTTACAGGAGGCAGGATGTGCTCAGCCATGTTGTGTGCACGCCATGCTTCGCCGATCTGCTTCTGAGAATCATACATCTCAAGATCGTGGCTCATGCCGTCGAGCATCTTCATGGGCCAGTTGGTACCGATATGAGAGTAGCTCATACGGGTCTTTACCTGGTCAGCGCCTTCACCCTCGATGGGGATGAGGTGTTCCATTGCACGGGTATATTCGCCATCAACGATAGCGTAGGCAAAGCCTTCAACGCCGTGCTGATAGGTAGCAAGGTTGTCTTCGCCGTAGAACCAGTCAAGGTAACGGGCAGCTGCTTCAACGTTTTCGCAGTCGGTGGAGATAGCGGCGGAAGCGTTGCCTGCGTAGGAGTTCTGCATGTGACCGAACTGGGGAGTTTCGCCCTTAGCGGTTGCCAGAGCGGGACCGCCAACGGTGTCCCAACCGTCGTTGATCTCACCGGGTTCTGCAACGTTGATGGTGGACATGATCAGAGCAGCCCAGGAAGTGCCGTTGGAGAACTTAGCAAGAGAGGTTGCCTTGTCGATGGAGGGCATGTCGGGGTCGATCAGGCCTTCGGTATAGAGCTTGTTGATCCAGGTGATGAAATCCTTGTAAGCGGGTTCAGCTTCGCCGAAATGAACCTTGCCTTCGTCTACATAGAAGCCGGACTTCAGACCGAAACCGGACTGGAGGTCGGTGCCGTAGCCCTGCTCACCGGTGAACAGGAAGCGATATTCGAAGGTCAGACCGCACTCAGCGCCGTTCTGCTGGAAAACGCGGAGAACGTTTTCGAGCTCATCGGGAGTGGTGGGAACGGTGAGACCGAACTCGTCGAGCTTATCCTGACGATAGCCGAAGCCGTAGAAGGTCTGGTCACGTGCTGCACGCAGCAGGGGGAATACGTAATAGGTGCCGTCGTCGGTAGCGGTATCCTTAGCCCAGCGCTCGTTCTCAGCAAGCACCTTGGAATAGTTGGGAGCATACTGAGTGTAGATGTCGTTGAGCTTTAAGATCAGGTTCTGCTTGATAGCAGCTTCGGGGCCGCCGGGATAGGAGAGCCAGTTGTTGATGAAGATGTCGGGAAGCTCGCCGGAAGCGATCATCAGAGCGATATCTTCGGTGTTGCCGCCGCCCTGACCGGAAGCGCCTACACGCTCAAGGGTAACGCCGGTCTTTTCGGCAACGATGTCCCAAATGTAGTACTCAAGAGCCCAATCCGGGATGGATTCACGGTCGACTTCGTCGATGTTGACGGAAAGGGTGATGGGTTCCATGGGATAGGTGAACGCATCGGCAGTACCTGCGTCGGTGGTGCCGGTGGTGGTACCGGAAGTGGTGCCGGTGGTAGTGCCAGTGGAGGAACCGGAAGTGGTGCCGGAAGCAGTGCCGGTATCACCGGTATCGCTTGCGCAGCCGCACATGACCAGAGCCATAGCCAGAAGCACTACAAGAAGCTTGGAAAGTTTCTTCATGATTCTCTCTGCCTTTCATTTATTTTATCTCCCAAAAGGGTGATAACCTGTGTTTTCCACTTGTGATCGCCAATCAGGCAAGGGATCAGTGATCGTAGCCGTGGAGGGGCTTTTCGTTGAGCTTTACTCTAAGCACGATGCCGGGGTAGCAGAACGCGCCGCAGTCAAGCTCGTCGCCGCGCCTTACGAATTCGCATACCCAATTGCCTTCGCAGTCAAAATGACCTTCCTCGACGGTGAGGGCGCAAAGCTCGGTTGCGGAGCGGGACTGGTAGGTAAGATAAGGGGCTTTGTCGTAGGGATCGGACCTGCGCAAAAACCTTGCAGTGAAGCCGACGCCGGAGATGAAGTATTCATAGGGGCTTGCCTCATAGATGAGGGCTCTGCCGCGCTGATCAAACATATCCGGATCGTCGTTGAGGGCTCTGCCGGGGCGCATATTGCGTCCGAGCTTATAACCTTTGCCGTTGACGGTAGTGAAGTTGAAGGTGATGTGGAACTTCTCCCTCTTCACATACTGCAGCTGCTGACCCTCTTCCTGAGAGATGCAGAAGATCTTGTCGGTGCCGCCGTGTTTGAGAAGGATCGGCGACATCCTCTCGATGATCTGCATGGTTGTGGCAACCTTTTTGGAATCCTCCGTAAGCTCGCCTTTGGTATCGATGGTATGCTCCGCGCCAAAACCGCAGATGCCGATCGCGCCGAAATCGCCGGCCGCGTGGATCAGGTTGATGGCAAAATTATCGCCGCCGGTGCCGGTCTCGGGGATAAACAGGGGGTTATCGGGCCTTGCATGAGATTTGCAGATCCTCAGATAGCCGGATTTGTGCGCAAGGTAAATATCGGGAGCGCAGTTGCAGATAGAGGGCGCGCCGCGCTTATAGATATCGATGACCCTGCCTACGGGGCTGCCGGAGGAATAGCTCTGACCCGCCAGCTCCTGCCTGAGCTCGCCTACTACGGCGTTCATGTACATGGGAAGGTCATATACAGCCTTGCCCGCAGAAGCGATCTTTTCGATAGCCTTTGCAAAATACCAGCTCGTGAAGGCCTCGTGAGCGTGGCGTCCGAAGTGGTCGTACCAATCCCTGCCCTCGTCCTTTGCGCCGGAATCCTCTATCGTAAGATCCATCAGCTCATCGGGAACGCCAAGGTCAAAGGCCCTTTGAGCTGCCTTGGAATAGCAGCGGTCAAGAGGATAGATGCCGATCTCGTTTTCGACCTGCACTGCGATAACGGTGCGCTCCTGTTCGTCAACTTCCTTGACTGCCTTCATCATTTCCACGAAAGCTTTTTTGTCCGCCTCGATGCAGGCATCGCAGAAGGGAGATATCTGAGCGGTGACCACGCCGTCAAGCCCCATTGCCATCCAGTATTTCTCGGGATCCGCCTTGACCCACTCGGGCATATAGGTAATGTCCGCGTTCTTGGAAAAGCCGAACCAGAGGATGACGAGGTGAAGACCGCCTGCGCGTACCCTTCTTATCAGTTCCTTTACCATGGAGGTATCGTACTTGCCCTCTTCGGGTTCAAGCTGATACCAGTACACGGGAACCTCCAGTGTATTTCCGTGGTATTTTTTGACAGCCTCGATCGCCGAGTCAATCATCTCCCAGCAGCCGTTGCTGGAGTTGTGCGCCTGAAGACCAAGCACATAGATCGGCTTGCCGTTTTTATCCTTGAAGATAGTGTTCATCAAGACCCCCCCTTTAGATAATGAGAATATAACCACTAAAGCGCTTAATGATCTTAACGGGTGAAACAAGGTATTGGGTTTTATTGATACAACAATTTTATCTGATTTTTTGAACGCAATAAATTATCAATTTCAACTTTACGATTCAATTTGTTTATCAATTTGCATTTTCACAAGCAATTTGAACTTTACTCCCCCATTGGATCGATTTGACACTGTAAAAGAACGTCGAATTATGCTATAATGCATATATGCAAACGGCATACTTAAAGATCAGCATAGAATCAATTTGAAAGAGGGCGAGCATCTTGATATCAAAACTTATAAAGTATATTAAAGATACGCCCAATAAGAACAGCATAATCATGCTCTGGGCGCGAACGATCGCGCTTTTTATCTGTATATCCGTTTTATTCGGCGTGATAACCTATCAGATATCAAGAATGCAGTTTAGGCAGCGCGCAGATCAAGCGTATTCGGTGCTCATAAACCAGATCGGCGCATCCTTTGATATGAACCTCTCCGACGCGCAGACAGTGCTCATAAAATACCTTGACGACAGAAAGGTCGAGCGGCTTTCACGTTCCACAGATATAGACGATATTGCGTATTCGCAGGATAAGATAGACATCATTTCGCAGATGAAAACCTACATTCAATTAAACAGCTTCATCAGCGATATCCACCTCTATTTCCCCAATCACGATTATATAGTCACCACAGAAACGCTTTCCTACTCTCCTGCCATCCACACCGCAAGCTACAAGGATTACATGCCCGATTTTTCCGAATGGCATGAATACTTCTATAACAGAAACTCCGGCGACGCATTTGTTCTTATGACAAACTCAGCAGAACCGCATACAGGCAGTTCAAACGAGCTGTATTTTATGCTGGCTGATTCAAACACCGACAATTCAAGCGTTCAGGCATATTTTTCGGTACAGGGCACGAGCATGGCAAAGATGCTCAAAAACATTGAGCTTGACGAGGGAGTTTCAATCGCTATCGTGCTTGCGGACGGAACGGTCTTTGTCTCCAGCGATTACTCCGTATGGGGTAATATATTGGAAGAAACTGCGTTCTCCCAGCTTGCCCTTGACGGCTGCGACGAGATGATATCCACCTCGCACGGTTCGCTGTTCTTGACCCGCAGCGAGCATATGAACATCTATTACGCGCTTTATGCCTCAAACAGCGCGAATTCCTACAGCGCTTCCATGCTGCTTATCATCTGCGGCATAAGCATACTCATAACCTTTTTGATGGCTGCGTTTTCCACCATGCGCTTTGCGGTCAGGAACGCTTCTCCTTTAATGGAGATACGAGATATGATAGCAACAGGCGATATCGGCAAAAACGACAGCGAGCTTTCCCTTATACGAGATGCGGTCGAGCGCTCTCAGCAGACGGTGAGCCATATGACCACAACACTGCAGGTCAAGGACAGGAAACTTCAGGACTCATACCTTGCCATGCTCTTAAACGCCTCGGAAGACAACCTGCCCGATGAGGATAAGCTAATGGAGCTCGCGTTTAAACATGACCGCTTTGGCGTGCTCGTCTTTTCTATAGAAAACGAGCTCCCGCTTTCAAGCGAGCAGGATGTTTTCCTTATCGTGCTTGCTGAAAAATGCAGAGTCGAGCTTGCAGAAAAAGGTATCGACGTGCGATACCTTACAAGCGATAATATGTTTATAATCGTAATGAACATGGATGCGTCTATCGAGATCGGCTTCTCCGATCTTGCGGCTAACACTATTTACAATTTCACCGTATCATGGGAAAACAATTACGACGAACAGCTTATCTGCATGAGCAGCGCCGTGCATACCGGATTTGCGGGTGCCGCCGATGCCTACAGAGAAGCGATATTTGCACTGCGCTACACCCTCATACACAATGAAGCCAGCGATGATTCTTCAAGCGGACATACCTCCCTGATCAAGTATCATTACCAGATAACCGACGATACAAGGCTTTCAAACCTTTTGCTCCACGGCACCGAGGAAGAGCTTGCAGTCCTTTTGGACGAGCTCTGGGCAGAAAACAACTGCGGAGAATTTGCGGGAATACTGCTCAGGTGCCTATCTTACGATATGGCGGCAACGGCGCTGAGGATATACCAGAACACCGGCAGCGATATCGAGACCGAACAAAGGATAGGCTATCTGCTCTCCCACATGTACAAGGCAGGGCGCGATGAGCTGAAGGCTTCGCTGTTTGAGATATTCACGATAGTAAACCGCGAATGCAAGGTAAAGCGCGGCGATTCACAGGATAAGTTCTGCGAGGACGTGCTTGCCTACATCCGCGAAAATTACGCAGACCCGACCCTGAGCATCGACAGCATCTGCGAAAAATTCAACAGATCAAGAAATTATATTTACGTTGCCTTCAAAAACTCCACGGGCGAAGGGCTTCTGCACCACATAAGCACGATAAGGCTTGAAAAGGCAAAGCAGCTGCTTTTAGAGCCCAAAGCGACGGTGGAAAAGACCGCAGAGGCGGTCGGGCTCAATTCCGCCCTTACCTTAGCCAGAATATTCAAGCGATATGAAGGCATCTCCCCCGGCAAATATATCGAAGAAAACAAAAAGAGATAGCAGGCATTGTCGATCATATCATCTGCTATCCGGGATAATCGCAACAAAAAAACAGGTGAGAAGATTCTCACCTGTTTTGCTTTTTCATCAACGCGCAAGATAGCGGTCGTAGGCGGATTGCTGGATCGAGATAAGCTGCTGCACGCCAAGCTTTTCAAGCATCTGAGTGAAATCGGCAAATTCCGACATGGGGCGAACGCCTGTGATGAACAGGGCGATCTGCTCTCTCATATAGGTATCGATATCCATAAAGAGAGTGATGTAATCGGAGGATTCGTCTCGGGTCAGAGTTATGGGCGGCATGATATGCTCAGCCATATTGTTATTGCTCCATGCCGCTAAGATTTTCTCCTGAGGAGAAGCGGCATCGGGCGAGCTACTCATACCTTCCAGCATCTTCATTGGCCAGTTTCCGGATATCTGCGCATAGCGCATGCGCATTGAAACGCTGTCGGCGTTTTCGCCTTCTAAGGGAATGAGGTGATCGATATCGCGGGTATATTCGCCGTCGACCACCGCATAGGCAAAGCCCTCAACGCCGCGCTGATACAATTCAAGGTTATCTTGTGCATAGAACCAGTCAAGGAAACGGGCTGCCGCCGCAATATTTTCACAATCTGTGGAGATGGCTGCGCAGGAGGCTCCGGTATATGAATTCTCAGCATGACCGAACTTGGGCGCAGTACCTTTTTCAGGCGTAAGCGAAGGACCGCCTGCGATCTCCCAGCCTTCGCCGAATACGCTTACTTCCGCAGCGCTTTGAGCCGGACCCATAAGAACTGCCAGAGCATCACCGTTTCTAAACTTGTTCTGAAGGATGGTTTTATCGACAGAGGGCATTTCCGGGTCGATCAGGCCTTCCAAATACAGTTTATTGAGCCAGGAAACAAATTCCTCATAAGCGGGTTCACATTCACCGAAATGAACCGCGCCGTCTTCGATATAGAAGCCGGATTTGATGCCGAAGCCCGACTGAAGAGCGGTGCCGTAGCCCTGTTCGCCCGTGAACAGATAGCGGTATTCAAAAGTCAATCCGCAGCCCTCGCCGTTTTGCTTGAACACCCTTAAAACATTTTCCAGCTCGCTTGGAGTTTCGGGCACCTCAAGATCAAACTCATTAAGCTTATCTTTTCTGTAAGCCAAGCCGTAAGAGGACTGTCCGCCCGAAGAGCGAAGGAATGGGAAAACATAATATGTGCCGTCGTCCGTTGCCGTATCCTTTGCCCACTTCTCGTTTTCCTCAAGCACCTTGGTAAGGTTCGGGGCATACATGGAATATATCTCGTTGAGCCTGAGGATTATATTATGCTTGATCGCGTCTTCGGGTCCGTCTGAATAGGCAAACCAATTATTCAGAAAAATATCGGGCAGATCACCTGAGGCGATCAGGGTATAGATCGCATCGTTGTTTCCGCCGCCCTGACCCGAAGAGCCGATGCGCTCCAAGGTAACGCCGGTCTTTTCGGCAATGATATCCCAGATATAATATTCAAGAGCCCAGGCAGGGATCGTGCTGCGATCGACCGGGTCAAGATTGATGCTCAAAGTGACCGGCTCCATTGGGTATTCAAAAACACCGTCTTTTCCGATATAAGCAGGATCCGGTGTGATCTCAACAGCCGTGATCTGCGTTTCTTCTTTGGCTCCGTTTGAGCAGCCGCAAAGCAAAAGCGCCGCACACAGAAGCAGTGCAAAAACCCTTTGAAGTTTCATATTATTCTTCTCCGCCTTTCTTTTATATTAAAACGTGGAGCAATGCATGTAACAGAGCGGCTTAAATGATAGTGAAAAAACAATAAAACTGTGTTATAATATTTACACTCGATCCACAGAATAAAAAAATTTCATCATTGTTAACTACTCTCTTTAGAGAATAAGACCAAATGCGAAATAAATCAAGCCCAAAAGCATAAAAACTTTTATCGGAACAGCCTGCAGCAACTATTTTGCTCAAATAAAAAGAAAGGAAGATAAATATGAACGATCAGGTTTACAATTCCTATAATCTCGATGGCGTCTGCGCCGCTCTTTGCTCTCTTATGGGCATTGAAGCTCCCGAAAAAGCAAACGAGGGCAACCCTGCTCTGCTTTCCATGAAAAACAGGATCTGCGGCAGAAATTTTGACAGGATTCTTATGTACAACCCCGACGCTGTCGCGCTCTGGCTTTATCAGAAATATTCTTCCTATTATATTCCCGTTCAGGAAAGGACGAGCATTACCCTGCCCCTTGCCTGCGTAATGCCCTCGGTCACCCCTGTCTGCTTCGGCACCATGTACACCGGCGCGCAGCCCGAGGTCCACGGCATACAGAGTTATACAAAGCCCGTGATCAGGATCGAGACCATATTTGACGCGATGATAAAAGCGGGCAAAAAGCCGGCTATAGTATCTACCGCAAACGACAGCATATCCTGCATCTTCCTTGAAAGGGAAATGGATT
>SVHB01000084.1 GCA_015056005.1 Clostridiales bacterium | reverse complement strand
ATATCTGCGCTCTTTACGGCATGGAAGTTATCGACAGCGGTGTTCCCGTCCTGTCCATGCATGCTCCCATGGAGATCATCAACAAAGCTGACCTCTATGAAGCTGTTAAGGCATATACCGCATTCATGAATGATGCTGCAAAGTAAAATCTGACTCATATAAAAAAACTCCGCAACTGCGGAGTTTTTTTCGTTTGAATCAAAGAACGATTTTTATATTTTTCTTTATCGTTGTTTCATCGAAGTATATCGTTTGCCCGATCTGCTCAAAGCGCAGACTCTTTCCGTCAGCATATACTTGTTTGATTTTGCCTATATCGCCAAGAGTCAGGCTCTTTAGGCACAAAGAACCTTCAATGATGTCAACAGTATGCTTGCCGGGCTTTCTGATATAATTTCCCCAACCTGTGCCAACGCTGAAAAATGCTTTATAATCACCGGAAACGATGGGAGCAAAGCCGATGTGTTTATTGGGCAGGTCGAATGTAAATCCGCTGAAAATGGGCAAGAGAGCAAAGCTTGCCATGGGACGGGCGTAATTGCTGCCGCATTCGATCTCGTTCCACGGATTGCGCTTTGCTCCGTCATAGCGATCGCGTATAGCTTTTACTGCCTTTATGCCTTCATCGATAAAGCCTTCGCTTATCAAAAGACCTGCAAAAGCGTATTCGAAGCCTGTCATGCATTCCTCACAGTAGGGGATGGGAATAACAGGCTTTTCAACGCCGTCAGGGTAGTCGCACATGACCGTACCGGCTTCATCGTTTAAGGCAAATACTCTCCACATGTTGGAAAAATCTCGCATTTTCGGCTTGAAATTGTTTTTCAGCATGCTTTCAAGCGCGGTTTTTCTTTGAGCTTTATCGAATATATCACCAAGATTTGAGATGTTTGCATGCCACTGACCGAGCATCTGATCGATCTCGCATCCGTCTGCGATCTGGTATTTGAGCTGCTTCTTTTCTTCGTTCCAGTATTGCGGGGCATCAAAATGATCCGCATAAGATCTGTCGGTCACATCGATCTTGTGAATGTAATAACTGCCGTTGAAAAGGTTATCTTTCATCCAATCATAACCGTTTTGGAAAAGGGAAAGATATTCCTTTTGTTTCTTGGAATCTCCTAAATAGCCTGCCATTTCGGCAGCTCCTTTCAGCGCTGCCAGATACATTCCCTCGAGCCACGATGAGGGGCCGAAAAGTTCCATATCAAGAGTATGATGCTGCCTGCCTTCAAGTATACCGTCATGGTCTTTGTCCCATTCGTGGACGTTTTTATCGCTCCAGGCAAACTCCAGAACCTTCTTGATGTCATTCCAGTTATCACGCAGCCAATTGCTGTTGCCGGTAAGCTTCCAATCGCGGTAGATCTTGATTATCGTTGCCATCTGACCGTCAACGCAAGGGTGGAAATTAGTACGATCTCTGTCAAGCGGAAGCCTTGTTCTGAACTGCATAAGACCGTTTTCGTCTGTATCAATTTTGAGCTCGGTATCCCTCAGGCTCCTTTCAAGCTCAGGGAAAAGGAAACAGAGAGCATAAGCATAGCTCCACACATGGGTGCAGGTACCCTCGCAGGATCCTTCATACTCATGTACACCTTCCCAACCGTAAAAGGTTCCGTCGGAAAGCCTAAGGACGGTGGGGGATTTAAGGACGGATATGGTTGAAGATACTGCATCAATAATGCTTTTATCAAGGGTTGAACCGTGCAGAGCGTTTTTGAAGCTCAAAGTCTTTTTGTATAGCCTGTCCCAATTATCAAGTGCATACAACGCTGATTCTGCTGAATCATCAAAGATGGTAGCATAGTAGTTTTTCCATGATATGTCTTTCCCTTTTTCATCCTTGTATGGATCCCAATAATTATAGTTGTTGGGCACATTCCAGGAAAGCACGAAACGGAAATTTGCCTTTTTGCTGCTGTTCGATAGTTTTACGGCTCCGACAGATGCGACGTCGCCGATAGAAGCATCGTCATAACAGCGATCTTCCATCTGATCGTAACAAAGATCATGCCAGAAAGTGGTCAATTTATCCTGCCATCCGCCTCTGTACCAGTATCTTTGAACGATACCTTCTTTTTCGCAGGATGCGATAGTAAGATCACCGTAACCGATCTCATCTTTATCAAGGGCAGCATTGAAGAGCTTGACGGCGGTATACTTTTCGCTTTTAACGGGCTCATTCTTTGTGCTCTCAAAAGGGTTTCTGACAGATAGGATAACGGTATATTCGATATCAGGTGAATCGCTCTTGATTTCGACATCAAAGAAAGCCGCAGGAATTCCGGAATCATCAGCGTTCAGAGGAATGAAGGGATTGAACGCGGTGAGAGTTACTTTTGCCGGAAACTCGTCATCGGTGAAGGTGAGCTTGGCTATTGGAAAGCTTCCGTCAAAAATCACCTTTTTGAAATGCGAAAGAGCGCACATTGTGCCCGAGCTTGGTCCAAAGCCCATGCCGGAAAAGCGCTTATTCCCGTATCTTCCGCTGAATTCGCCCATATGATCGCCCTGAAGGATTTTTGTAACGCTCGAGCCGTCGGGAAAGCGTGCTTTTACTGCAAAACAGCTGTAATCGTTGATGCTGCCTTTATTGGGTCTGTTGAATATCTCCCAGTCAACAAAGCTGCCGTTGCCTGCAAGACCTATGCAGCCTGTTCCGATCCCGCCCAGAGGAAAAGATATCTCTTTGAGTTTATTTCCTTTATACAGCATAGAAATCACCCTGAAATTTTATTTTATGGATCAAATAAATTATATTATCTTGCCTATTCAAAGTCAATAAAAAACCGCCCTCGATAAGGGCGGCAGAAAATCAATATCCGCGAACTGCAGGGAAATATGAAAAATCAATTTTGTTGTCCCAGAACCAGTTGAGAACTTCGTTCATATGCTCCGGGCTGCAGTTAATGCCTTCAAGCTCGATCCAAAGACCGTCTTTATAGAAGATCATCTTGCGGATCCGTTTATCGCCGTATGCCATGGGGATTATGGTGGCGCGGCTCTCTGTTGCGGCATAAATGCTTATTCCGTCGCGCAAGGTCACGGTGGTGACCTGAGGAATGGGTTCGCCGTTATTATCAAGCGGAAGCTTGAAGAAATCGGGGAGCTCGCCTGTGGGGGCGGGGGCAACGGTAGCTCTTATTTGTCTGAAACCCACGAGCCTGTAGCTTAAGAACTTCCATCTGAGCTCAAGCTTTTGCAGGCTTTCATCTTCCTGATAATATCCGTAGCATTCAAAACCTTTGTAGTCAGGAAGAATGGGAATGACTTTTTCTTTCCTGAGCTTGTCCCACATCCAGCTGAAATCACGGCTGGTGGAATGGGTGTATTCAAAATTCAGATGATCGTAGGAATAGCCTGCGTCTTCCCAGTTGTATTTGCAGTCTCTGAAATAAACGATACTTTCTGCTAGGAAATTCCTGCTGATATATGCCCAAGCAAAAGTAAAGCACATCAAAAGCAAAGCACCGCTCAAAGCATATTTGCGCCAATGCTTGACAAACGAAGAAGACCAGACTTCGTTTTGAGCCTTTTCAAGGTGAGCATCACCTATATCTGAAAGCAAAAGGAAAAAGCTTTTTGCATCAATTCCGATATTATGTGCGGTAAGCTCGCTTTTGAGGCTTTGCGTCAGCTTATCAAGGCGATCGCGAAGCGTTTTTGAGGAAAGCTTTGTATATATTGCGATAAGCTCAATGGATTCGCCGTTCCAGTATCTTCTGATGAATAGCGAACGGTCTTCCTTGCGCTGCTTTTTGAACCAATCTGTAAAGGCATTGATGAAATCTTCCTTTGAAGAAATTATACCGATCGGCAAAATATTGTTCATTTCATCAAGCAGCTTGCAGATAGGCATATCATCGCTTATGTTTTCAAGAACCTTTATTCTCGCAGCTTTTGAATCCAAAAGATGATCGCCTGTAACCTGAAGATCATCCACTATGGGTTTAACATTTGGGTCGGTGCCGGCCAGATTTATTGCAATGCTTCTATGAAGCAGTTTTTGATCACGCTTTTTGTTATTCTTAGACATGTCTGCTCCTGATACAATTTTTACGCTACACAGTTTAACATCAAAAAAGAATATTTACAAGCAAAATCAGGATTATTGACAATATAAGAATAAAGTTTCATAATTATATTACAAACAAAAGGAGCAATACCATGAGCAATATAAACAGAAAAGCTGTTGTAGAAAGGTTTTCGCCGGAAAACACGGGTATCGACAGATATTCGCCTTTTTCTGTGGGCAACGGTGAGTTTGCCTTTACCTGTGATATAACGGGAATGCAGACCTTCTACGAGAAATATGATTTTATACCGCTTTGCACAATGGCAAACTGGGGCTGGCATAACCATCCGTATAAAGAGGATCAGCCCGAATTTGATCATTGGAAAGCTGTAAGGACTCTGTACAGCAATTCAAAGCGCCTGGTGCCGTATCTGACCCATCCCGATTCTCAGGAATATGAATACGAGTGGCTTAGACGTAATCCGCATAAGTTCAATCTTGGACGGATCATGTTCATGCTCCATGGTGAACCGCTCGAAGAATCGAGGCTTACTCAGATAAGACAGAAGCTTGAGCTTTACAAGGGTGAGATAGAATCAACTTTCAGATATGATGGGATCCCTGTCAGCGTAAGGACCTTTGTTGATCCAAAAACCGATACGCTTTCCTTTGAAGTCGATTCGCCTTTGCTCAAAGAAGGTCTGCAGATAGGGCTTAAATTCCCCGCACCCGATGAAGAAAAATGGGCGGCAGATTGGAAAAAGGAAAGCGCGCATGTAAGCTGCATATTCAGAAACGATAAACATCGTACCGATATAATGCGTCAGATGGATAATGACAGATATTATGTCAGTATTCTTTCCGATAACGGGAAAGTAAACAAGCTCTCCGATCATCTGTTTACCGTGCGATCGGAATGCGAAAAAATAAAGCTCAGCTTTGTATTTTCAAAGGAGCTTGCCAAAGAAGACATGCGGGCTTTTGATCTGATGAACAAGGAATGCGTGGAATACTGGCGTGATTATTGGGAAAGCGGCGGCTTTATCGATATCAGAGGCGGCGGTGACGAGGGCAGGGAACTCGAAAGAAGGATCATCCTGTCGCAGTATTTGACCGCTATTCAGTGTGCAGGAAGTCTGCCTCCTGCTGAAACCGGTCTGACATTTAACAGCTGGCACGGAAAATTCCATCTTGAAATGCACTGGTGGCATTGTGCTCATTTCGCGCTCTGGCAAAAACCGCAGCTGCTTGCAAGGTCAATGTGGTATTATAAAGCAATAATGCCCGTGTGCTCAAGGCTTGCCGGAATGCAGGGTTATGACGGCGTTCGCTGGACGAAGATGACCGATCCGTCCGGTCTTGACAGTCCTTCGGGCATAGGTCCGCTGCTGATATGGCAGCAGCCGCATCCTATTTATTATGCGGAATTGATATACCGCGCACAGCCCGAAAAGAGCGTTCTTGAAAACTATTTTGATATCGTTCAGGAAAGCGCGAAGTTCATGACGTCGTATATGACACTGAATGAAAAGACGGGAAGATACGATCTTGGTCCTGCGCTGATACCGGCGCAGGAGAACCATTCTCCCGATATTGCCGTCAATCCTACGTTTGAGCTTGAATACTGGCGTTTTGGGCTGGCAACGGCAAATCTTTGGCGTGAGAGAATGGGGCTGGAACGAATTAAAGAATGGGACGAAAAAGCGAGCCTGCTTGCCGATGCTCCCATAAAGGACGGAGTATATCTGGCTCACGAGCATTGTCCCGATACGTTTGAGAAATTCAACCGAGACCATCCTTCTATGCTTATGGCAAAGGGTATGCTTCCCGGTAAGATCATCGATGATGAGATCATGGGGTCAACCCTTAAAGCCGTTATGTACGAAGGAAAATGGCAGATCGATACCCAGACTTGGGGCTGGGATTTTCCTGTTATAGCTATGACCGCGGCAAGGCTAAACATGCCCGAGGATGCAGTAAAAGGTCTTTTGTATCCCGCCGCAAAGAATGTTTATCTGAACTGCGGGCATAACCGTCAGGCTGATAAAGATCAGCTGCCGATATATCTGCCCGGAAACGGAGGAATACTTGCGGCCGCAGCGCTCATGTGCGCAGGCTGGGACGGATGTAAAACCGATAAACCCGGATTCCCCGAAAGCTGGGACGTACACTTCGAAAACATACTGCCTTTCCCAAATAACTGATAAGAAAAAGATCCTGCATTTTATTTGCAGGATCTTTTCTGCTATATTAAAGCTGAATATCGCGATATGGAAGTATTCTGACCTGTCCTAAAATACCGTAGGACTGTACAGTAGGTGTTTCAAGATCGAATTTGGAATTCAGTTTGTCATATCCCCTTGAAAGCATTCTGTTGAGCAAGGTGGAGGTCACTTCGATGCGAATACTGTTTCTGCCTTCGCAGACAAGATCGGAGATATCGCATTCAAGCATTTTTATGTTTACAGCAGGCGCAGCTTTGCCGTTGACATATACTTTCACTGTGCCGCCGCCCGCATTTTCAAGCTTGAGCAATGCACCGCAGCCGCTCCATGCTTTGTCAAGGATAAATTCGGTTTCATATGTACCCACGCCGGAAACCTTTTCCATATCTTTATATGGCAGATCCTTCCATGCAACAGCAGGGCTGTCCTTGAAAACAATGGGAGTCTTCTTGGTGGTATAATAGACCTCTCTTGTGATATGACCGAATTTTTCTTCAATATTTACCACCTTGTCACCTTCGTTCCAGTCTTCAACGGTAATATTGAAGCGATCAAGCTTGAGCTCATCGGGGAGAGAGGTAAATACTTCAACCGATCTGCCATCGGAAAGCTTTGCATAGATATTGTCATCGTCTGTGACCCTTGCAAAAAGACCGTCGTTTTTGAAAATCGGCATATCCGCTTGAATTGCATGTAAGTTTTCTGTTTGACTCAGATCGAGCGCAATAAGAGCACACTGACCGGGGATGAAGGAGAGCGGGATGATTGTATGCCCGTTTTCATGCCTGTAAAGACCGAGTTCGGTTACTTCTCCCGTCCATTCGTTTATTGCATAGGGCTGACCGATGCCTTCGAGAGAAAGCTCTAAATCACAGGCAGGCATGTTTTCCTCGACCTTGAACTTATAGCAATAAGCGAAGGTATATCGCATTTTGTTTTCTTTATCCCATCTTGAGCAGGTAAGGATCCTGTTGTTGGGGGAAACAAATCCCGCCTTGGGATATATGCCGAGCTTAATAAGCTTTGCTTTAAGCTGAGAGGGAGAATCAAGCTCATATACGTTTTCAAGCTCTTTTATGGCATTTACAATAGAGGAAAGCTCATTTTCGCTCTCGCTTAAGTAAACGGTTTTTGAAGCGGCCTTTTCATGATAGCGATCGGGCACATTATAGGTCCATGTTTCGTAAGTATTGTTTACAAATATCACGGGCAAGCCTGTTTTTGCAATTTCAAGCAAAGCCTTGGCAGCGTCGATCTCAAGACCTTCCTGATAAAGCACGATCGCCCTGTAGCCCGGACCTTCCGGGAGCAGCATTTTGCCGTCGCAGACTATGCGCTCACGATCGGTAAGAAGAAGGGGAGAGAAGTAGTCATAAGCATATCCTGAATGCTCAAGATCGCGGTCATGCCAGAAAAATGACTTGTCGTACATCATGAAGTTTTTCTCAAAGGTCTGATGTTCCTTTGATTGACCGTAATTGGGGTAAAAATAATCGCTCCTGAGTATGGCGATATCGCGCGCGGGTTTGCCCTGCCTGAGCATCTTCTGGCATCTTGCAAGCATATCGGTCCAATCCCTGTAATGTATGCTTGCGGGCTGGCGAGAGCCGAAGCGTTCAGTGAACCATGTATACATGCCCTCGTGACCCGGCCAATATGTATCTGCTTCAGAGCCCTCTATTGCGGAATAACCGTGGAATACGGTACGGGTAACACCCATAGCAAACTGCAGGTAGCACAGCTGAGTCCAGGTAAGCATTGGATACAGATAGTTATGTGCATGAATTGCGCCCGTCTCGCTTGAAAACGGACGGTCATAAACATTTGCGCTTCCAAGCATTCCTCTGTAAAGATCGATATCTGCGGTTTGTGCAAACGATTCGGTTTCAATGCCGTCGATATATTTCGCAGGCGTTGATATTTCAAAATTGACGCCGTAGGAAGGCTCTGCTCTGAGCTTCATACCGTAGGTGTGAAGCCAGCTCTGCAGGGGCTTTAAGACATTCTCACAATACAGCTCTGAGATCAGGCTGTAATAATCCGTACGGATCTTATTTGCGGTCTCAAGATGATCATCGTCGACGGTGTAATCGTAAGCCTTATCGCCTTTTGACTGGTATCTTGCTCTGTCGGCAGTAATTATGGGAAGATATTTGGTTATATCGTAACCCTTCACATCAGAAAAAGCTTTTTTCAGATCATAGCCCCAAAGCAGACCACCCGCGCCTCTTGTAACCAGCTCGAGGGAATCCATGTAGATCTCGCCGCGGCCGTTTTCGCTGATTATGCTCTTCATATCATCGGTGAGCACGACCTTTTCCCAGTAATCTATCAGCGCCTCAACACCATATTTGTCCATATAATTTATGGTATAATTGGTGCTGACGGAAGGAGATGCGATCTGACCCGTTCCGTGCATCCAGTAGACAAATATCGCCCAATTACCATCAGGCGCTGTAAAATCAAGATAATATCCGTCATCGGTTTTGATGACCCTATCGGATAGATCGGTAAGCGATGCAAAGTCAAGC
>SVHB01000083.1 GCA_015056005.1 Clostridiales bacterium | reverse complement strand
AAGACCGCGATCCCCGCTTCAGTTTTCGGCGGACATATTTTGTTTGAATACGAATACGCTCCCTTTGAGTGCGCCCTCTTTGCGCTGGGATGCGTGGGCGAAAAGGAAGAGGAGCTCCCCGCTTGCGATATACCCATCGACCGCGAGCTGCCCATGCGCCTTGCTGAGAGAAACCTTTTGAGGATGGGCAAATGGCAGGCGAATCTTGGAGGAAGCAAAGCCGTTGTTGAGCCCATGCCGGTCATAGACCAGCTGATAAAGGCGGGCGGCAGCATAGAAGCTGAGGAAAAATCCGATTTCGGCTGCGTCAAAAAACTCGTATTCCCTAAAACCAAGCTCGAATACAGCTATAAATTCATCATGAACGCGGATTGTCCCCTGAGCCTTGCTATGGAACCCGGCGCGGTATCGGGCGAGGATATCAGGATACTTGTAAACGGTAATGACGTTTATGAAAAGCTCAAAGCGGGCAGGGTGTATTCAAGGGAAAACATCAGCTGCGATATAAGCGGATATATTAAAAGCGGAGAAAACGAGATAAAGGTTACTTTGACCGCCAAAGCAGATCACGATGGGCTTCAAAACGCCATCTATATAGCGGGCGATTTTTCCTGCTATATGAAGGACGACATCTGGAACCTCTCACCCAAAAAGAGCCTTGGCAGGATAAACGACAGGATCGGCGCAGGTATACCCTTCTACTGCGGCGATATCGAATACGATATAAGCGGCATCGTTCCTGAAACCGCCTGCGGTGTTAAGATATCCGACTGGAGATTTGAGGACTCCTGTGAGCTTATAGTATCGGGCGTATCCTTGGGCGCAAAGGGCTGGAACCCGTATGTGTGGAAAAAGGATGAAGGTGCAAGGGAAGTGATACTCAAAGTATCGACGACTCTGCTTTCGGCCTACGAAGGGCAGTATTTTGATGTCGGGGAGCATAAAACATATGACATCGAGCCCCTTTGATGCTTGTTTAAGGGCTGTTTAAGTGTTATAATTAAAGCAATCGATTAAACTAAGGGAGAAATAAATATGAGCGATCTTAAACTCTTTGTTGAAAATATTGCCTCTGCCGATCCCAAGGCTTACGGCGTATATCCCGATTCCATCAATACCTATAACGACGGCAATGCCTATGCCTTCATGGCAGAGGTCGACGGCGTTACCAAGCTTATTGCCACCTGCCCCTGCCTTGGCGTAAAGGGCGAGAGAAAGGACGGCTATATCCTCTGCGATCTTACCCACGAAAATGCGATCGCGCTGCGCAATCAGTTCCCCTTTACCGCTCCCAGACCCGTTCTGAGAGAAGAGCGCTCCTTCGGCGTCGGCGACCGTCTCGGTATCGCCTGCCCCGGTCATATCAAGGTTTTTGAAAAGTATGACGCAATGCCCGTTTTTGCTCAGCAGTCCATCCGTGAGCTCGATCTGACCAACCGCACCTATGAGGACGTTCTCGACTGCGTTACCTTCGCTGTTTTCCGTGACGGCTTCAAGCGCGGCTTCGGCGCCGACGGCGACCATTTAAAGCGCGCTCAGGATGTTGAATACGCTCTGGGTCTGGGCTTCTCCATGATCACTCTTGACTGCTCCGAGCATATCGTAGGCGGCGTTGACGAGATGAGCGAAGAAAAGATCAACGCGGCATATAAGGCAGACAAGACCATCGAAGAGCTTTATCTTGGCAAAAAGTTTGATATCGGCGAGGGTATCGAGCTTGAATTCACCATGGACGAGCTCAAGAAGATCGTCATCATCTACGGTAAAGCCATCGATTTTGCTGTAGAGATCTACACCAAGTATTTTGCAGACGGTAAGTTTAAGGCTGATTTCGAGGTTTCCATCGATGAGACCGCTACCCCCACCACTCCTTTGCAGCATTTCTTTGTAGCAAACGAGCTGACCCGCCGCGGCGTAAAGCCTGCCACCGTTGCTCCCCGCTTCTGCGGCGAGTTCCAGAAGGGCATTGACTATATCGGCGATATCGCGCAGTTCGAGAAGGAAATGACCGTTCACAGCGCAATCGCACGCTTCTTCGGATATAAGATCTCCGTGCATTCCGGTTCCGACAAGTTCTCCGTATTCCCCATCGTGGGCGAAAAGAACCGTCAGGTCTATCATGTAAAGACCGCCGGCACCAACTGGCTGGAGGCTATGCGCGTTGTTGCAAAGGTCGATCCCACCCTGTACCGCGCCATCCACAAATATGCCCTCACCGCTTTTGACGAGGCCACCAAGTATTACCATGTTACCACCGATCTTACCAAGATCGCCGATGTTGATACTCTGACCGATGAGCAGCTGCCTGAGCTCTTCAACCAGAACGACGCCCGCCAGCTCATCCACATCACCTACGGCCTTATCTTAAACCTCAAGAACGAAGACGGCTCCTTCACCTTCAAGGATAAGCTCTATAAGCTCTGGAAGGACTATGAAGGCGAGTACAGCGCAGCCCTTGTAAACCACATCGGCCGCCACCTCGAACTCCTCGGCTGCCCCAAGCTGTAATGCATTTTATTGAAGAGGCGATATGCCTCTTCTTTTTTTTATGAATTGTAGGTTGATTTTTACCTAACTTGGGATATAATAAAATAAGGGAGGTGTGTGTATGAACATTGATACCAATACTATAGTATCTGTTTCCGAAGCAAATCAAAATTTTTCCAGAGTAACGAGGATCGCTGAAAAGAATGGTCAGGCGGTCATTTTCAAAAATAACCGACCCAAATATTTGCTGATCGACCTTGACAGCTCGCCTCATATCGATCTTACCGAAGATGAAAAAATCGATATCGTTGCTGCACGCATGTTAAAGAAATATAAGGAAGCCTTTTTGGAGTTGGCAAAATGATAAGGTTTTCCAAAGAAAAGATACTTTTGCTGCATAAACTGATAGCTGAAGAAACCGGAGGAAGCATAGGCGTAAGGGACGAAGCACTTTTGGAATCTGCACTTGAAAATGCATTTGCCGGTTTCGGCGGGCAGGAGTTTTATCCTACAAAGGAAGAGAAAGGCGCAAGGCTTGGCTATACTTTGATTTCAAATCATGCTTTTGTGGACGGAAATAAGCGAATAGGCATGTATGTAATGCTGACATTTCTTGAAGTAAACGGCATTCGCCTCGAGTGTACCAATGATGATGTTGTGCGTGCGGGTCTTGGTGTTGCATCGGGAGAAATGGGCTATGAAGAACTGCTTGAATGGGTATGGGAGCATCGTATATAGAATAAGGATGTGCGCTTTTTATACCCCTGTTTTTGCTTGACATATCAGTAAAATTGAGCTATAATTCATTTTGGTTTTATATGAACGCTGTGATGGGAACGGCGTATCGTGAAAGCTTTTTCAGAGAGCTGCGGAAGGTGAAAGGCGGCAAAGCGAGTAGTGGTATGCGGATCATCCCGGAGCGGCCGCGCTGAGGGGGCAAATCCTTCTTGGGAGGGGCTAATCCTTTTTTGGGGAAGGCAATTCCTTTTTGGAGGTACATCCTTAAAAGGAAAATATCCTTTAGGTGCGGACGCTGCCCGCGATAAAGGGCAAGAGGCTGCAGGGTCTTAATTTTATTCGCTCTTGAACCGGAGCGGCTTTGCAGCAAAATTAGGTGGCACCACGGCGCATATCCCGTCCTATCGCGGGTATGCGCAATTTTTTTTCGGGAGGAAAACCGATGTACAAGAAGGTTTCAACAGACCTCAATTTTGTTGAGAGAGAAAAAGAAATACTTGAATACTGGCGTGAACACGACGTATTCAAAAAGAGCATGGAGCTGCGTGAGGAAGGTCCCACTTTTACTTTCTATGACGGACCGCCCACCGCAAACGGCAAGCCCCATATCGGTCATATCATCACCCGCGCTTTCAAGGACCTGATCCCGCGTTATCGCACCATGAAGGGCTATCATGTTCTTCGCAAGGCCGGCTGGGATACCCACGGTCTGCCCGTAGAGCTCGAAGTTGAAAAGACCCTCGGCCTCAACGGCAAGGAGCAGATTGAAGAATACGGCATCGAGCCCTTCAACAAGATGTGCAAGGAATCCGTATGGAAGTACCAGAGCGAGTGGGAGCGCATGAGCGACCGCGTCGGTTACTGGGCGGATATGGAGAACCCCTACATCACCTATAACGACAATTATATCGAGTCCGAATGGTGGGCGCTCAAGCAGATCCATGAAAAGGGTCTTATCTATCAGGGTCACAAGATCGTTCCCTATTGCCCCCGCTGCGGCACCGCGCTTTCCAGCCACGAGGTAAGTCAGGGCTATAAGACCGTAAAGGAACGCTCCGCTATCGTGCGCTTCCGTGTAAAGGGCGAGGAGAACACCTTCCTCTATGCATGGACCACCACCCCGTGGACCCTGCCCAGCAACGTTGCGCTGTGCGTAAATCCCGAGGATACCTATGCAAAGTTTGATTTCGAAGGCCGTACCATCATTATGGCAGAGGCTCTCATCGATTC
Organism: Clostridiales bacterium; assembly: GCA_015056005.1. Taxonomy (GTDB): domain Bacteria; phylum Bacillota; class Clostridia; order Christensenellales; family UBA1750; genus SIG373. The sequence continues at coordinate 5,035 of SVHB01000083.1, read as the reverse complement.
CGTTCTGGGCGAGGATGCCGCTATCGAAAACAAAGTCACCATGCCCGGTAAGGAGCTTGCAGGCATGCGCTATGAGCCCCTGTTCGATTTCCAGAGAGAAATCTTAAAGGGCGTTCAGAACGCCGATAACGCATGGATCGTCACCTGCGACGACTATGTAACCATGAGCGACGGTACCGGTATCGTTCATATCGCTCCCGCATTCGGCGAAGACGACGCAAGAGTTGGCCGCGACAACGCTCTGCCCTTCCTGCAGCTGGTCAACACCAAGGGCGAGATGGAAAAGGGCACTCCCTGGGCGGGCACCTTCATCAAGCAGGCCGATCCCCTTGTACTCGAGGATCTTAAGAGCCGTGATCTGCTCGTTGCCGCTCCCGAGTTCACCCATGATTATCCCTTCTGCTGGCGCTGCGATACTCCTTTGGTCTATTACGCACGCGGCGGCTGGTTTATCCGCATGACCGAAGTGCGCGATAAGCTCATGGAGAACAACCGCACCGTCAACTGGATGCCCGACAACATCAAGGAAGGCCGCATGGGCAACTTCCTTGACAATGTTATCGACTGGGCTCTTTCCCGTGAACGCTACTGGGGCACCCCCCTTCCCGCGTGGATCTGCAAGGACTGCGGTCATATCCACTTCATCGGTTCCCGTCAGGAGCTGATCGAAATGGGTCATAATGTGCCTGCCGATATCGAGCTGCACAGGCCCTACATCGATGGCGTTGAGATCACCTGCCCCAAGTGCTCCGGCACCATGCATAGAACCCCCGAGGTAATCGATTGCTGGTTCGACTCCGGTTCCATGCCCTTTGCACAGTGGCACTATCCCTTTGAAAATCAGGATATTTTCGAGCAGAACTTCCCTGCGGATTATATAAGCGAAGCTATCGACCAGACCCGCGGCTGGTTCTATTCCCTGCAGGCTATCTCCACCCTGCTGTTTGATAAATCTCCCTACAAGAACTGCCTTGTTCTGGGTCTTGTCTGCGACAAGAACGGCGTGAAGATGAGCAAGCATATCGGCAACGTCATTTCTCCCTGGGATGTACTGGATAAGCAGGGCGCAGACGCAGTCAGATGGTATTTCTACTCCGGCAGTGCACCCTGGCTGCCCTCAAGGATGTCCCTTGAAGCCGTTTCCGAGGCTCAGCGCAAGTTCATGGGTACCCTTTGGAACACCTATGCGTTCTTTGTCCTCTATGCGGATATCGACAGCTTCGATCCCACCAAGTACACCCTTGATTATTCCAAGCTGCCGCTCATGGATAAATGGGTGCTCTCCAAGCTCAATACCCTTATAAAGCTGGTTGACGAAAACCTTAACGAGTATTCCGTCACCGACTGCGCAAGGGCTATGACCTCCTTTGTTGACGAGCTTTCCAACTGGTACGTACGTACCGGCCGCGAGCGCTTCTGGGCAAGCGGCATGGAGCAGGATAAGATCAACGCTTATATGACCCTGCATACCGTGCTTACCACCATGGCAAAGCTTTCTGCTCCCTTCACCCCCTTCATGGCAGAGCAGATTTATACCAATCTTGTTTGCACCGTTGATAAGACCGCTCCCGTTTCCGTGCATCTTTGCGATTTCCCCGTATGCAATGAGGAAATGATCAACAAGGAACTTGAAAACGACATGGATATGGTCCTCAGGTGTGTTGTTCTTGGCCGTGCCGCAAGAAACGGCGCCAATATCAAGAACCGTCAGCCCCTTCAGACCCTCTATATCCAGGGCTGCGAGCAGCTTTCTTCGGAATACTGCGATATCATCCGCGGCGAGCTGAACATCAAGGATGTTAAGTTTATTGAAGACGCAAGGGCACTGACCACCTATAAGGTAAAGCCCCAGCTGCGCACCGTAGGTCCCAAGTACGGCAAGCTGGTCGGCAAGATCGGCAAGGCTCTGTCTGAGTTCGACGGCAACGAGATCGTGGACGCTCTTGATACCGCAGGCGCATTTAATTTCGAGCTCGAAGGCACCGCCGTTTCTCTCACCAGAGACGATCTGCTGCTTGAAAAGACTCAGAAGGAAGGCTTCATGGCCGAATCCGAGCGCGAACTGACCGTTATCATCGACACCAACCTGACCGAAGAGCTTATTTCCGAAGGCTTTGTTCGCGAGATCACCTCCAAGATCCAGACCATGCGCAAGGAAGCAGGTTTCGAGGTCATGGATAAGATCACCGTATGCATCAGCACAAAGAAGAAGCTTGCCGCAGTTATCGAGGCAAATGCTTCCGATATCGCTTCCGATACCATGGCAAATTCCGTCACTCTGGGCGATGTTGACGCTGAAGGTTATGTGAAGGATTGGGATATCAACGGCGTTCCCGCGACCATTTCCGTTAAGAGGTAATATTAAATGTACATCGCTTCCGATTGGGAAGATTACAAGATCATAGATACCGGCGAGGGCGATAAGCTCGAGCGCTGGGGAAAATATACGCTTCGCAGACCCGACCCGCAGGTGATATGGCCCATGTATGCGCCTCATCTGTGGGACGGCGCGATGGCGCATTATAACCGTTCGTCCTCAGGCGGCGGTAAATGGGATTTCAAGCGCAAGCTGCCCGAAAGATGGGAGATATCCTATAAGGACTTAAAGTTCTACGTGCGCCCAACAGGGTTTAAGCACACCGGGCTTTTCCCCGAACAGGCGGTCAACTGGGACTGGATGAGCGGGCTTATCAAAGAAGCGGGAAGACCTATCAAGGTCTTGAACCTCTTTGGTTATACCGGCGGCGCCACCTGCGCCTGCGCCAAGGCGGGCGCTTCCGTCTGCCATGTGGACGCAGCCAAAGGTATGGTCAGCTGGGCGAAGGAAAACGCCGCTCTTTCGGGCCTTTCCGATGCGCCTATCCGTTATATCGTCGATGACGCGATAAAGTTCGTTGAGCGCGAGATCAGGCGCGGCAACCATTACGACGGCATCCTTATGGATCCCCCGTCTTATGGCAGAGGTCCCGACGGCTCTGTATGGAAGCTGGAGGAAAGGCTGTATCCGCTGGTTGAACGCTGCTCGCTGCTTTTGAGCGATGAACCTTTGTTCTTCCTCATCAATGCCTATACTACGGGTCTTTCCGCAAGCGTGCTTAAAAACATACTTGTAAAGACCGTGGTTTCCAAGAAAAACGGCGTTGCCGATGCTCAGGAGATAGGTATCCCCGTCCAGCAGGGCGGTATAGTCCTTCCCTGCGGCGCTTCCGGCAGATGGATGGCAAGATGAAGAGCTTAAATGTGCTCTATGAGGATAATCACCTTATCTTTATAGAAAAGCCTGTGAATGTGCCGACTCAGGCCGATATCAGCGGCGATGAGGACGTGCTCACTATGGTAAAAGCATATATCAAGGAAAAATACAATAAGCCCGGCAATGTTTATGCCGGGCTTGTTCACCGTCTGGATAGACCCGTAGGCGGCGTTATGTGTGTTGCCAAAACGAGCAAGGCGGCTTCAAGGGTGAGCGAGCAGATCGCGGGAAGGACGAGCGAGAAGATATATCTTGCAGTTATTGAAGGCGAGATGCAAAAAACAGGGCTTTTGGAGGATTACCTCATAAAGGATCCTAAGACCAACACCACACGGGCGCAGAAGGACGAGCGGGGCGGAGCAAAATACGCAGCGCTTTCCTACGAGGTTTTATCCCAAAAGAGCGGATTGTCGCTTGTTAAGATATGCCTGCATACGGGAAGGTCGCATCAGATAAGGGTGCAGTTTTCATCGAGAAATCATCCGCTCTGGGGCGATAACAGGTACGGTCACGGAAAACCCGGCCAGCAGATCGCTCTGTGGGCGCATGAGCTTTCCATAGACCACCCAACTACAAAGGAAAGGCTGACGGTCACATGCCCGCCGCCAAATAAGTTCCCATGGAATGAGTTTGAGATAGAATAAGGCTCACAGCTTATGCTGTGAGCTTTTGCTTGTTCATTATCCTCTTTTTCGTATAACCTTTGCGGGGCAGCCGACCGCGACAGAGTAGGGCGGGATGGGTTTTACGACCACGGAGCCCGCGCCGATAACGCTGCCTTCGCCGATATCTCCTGAGTACATTATTGTACTCCTCATTCCGATATAGCTATCCCTGCCGATGACCACCTTTTTGGAATGCCCGCCCTGAGTGATTATGTTGGAATCGGGATCATCAAAAATATGGGAGTAGGGAGTCAGGGTGATGTTCTGCGCCATGAGCACATGATCGCCGATCTCAAGACCTTTATGACCGAAAAGCGTTGTGCCGGTGCCAATGTAAACATTATTTTCGATTTTGATATAACCCGTTTCGCTTGATTCCGTATCAAGATAAACTCTGTCGTTTATATTTACATTATCGCCTATCGTTATACCGCCCTCTCCTCTTGCGATAAGCGTGCAGTGATCTGCTATCCTCACATTGTCGCCAAGGAATATAAACCCGGGGTTTACTATCTTGACCCCCACACCGATGCGCACGTTTTCACCCATGTGCTTAAGCTTGCTTTGGTAGTAATCAAGCCTTACTTTTGCTGCATATTCGGAAGGATCGTTCATGAATATGCTCATGAAAAAGCTTTCTCTTGCTTCGTCGGGCATGTTTTTATAGGCGTTTTCAAAGAATTTATCCATATGCGCTCCTTATTTGTAAACGTAATCAACGCCTTCCCAGCTTTTATTGGCGCTCTTTAGGTCATCCTCGCTCGGCTGATACGGCTTTGATGAGCAGGGGATATCGACCTCATAAAACTCGTTGGGGTAGGGGGATGTGTTGTCAAACTCGTACTTCTTTCTGTCCTCTTCAAGCCTGAAATCGGGTATGTCGTATGCAATGCTTCCGTTTAAGACGCTGCGCCATGCAAGTATGGCAACTGATGCGGCGCATGTGGAGCGGTATACATCCCAATAAGGTTCCCTGCCGTTTTCAAGATCCTTTATAAAATTGTATATCACAAAGAAATCGCCGCCGCCGTGACCTGCACCCTCAGCGAGTTTTCCCAGCTCTTCGTCGGGCCATTTTATATCATATTCGCATTTTTCCAAAGCTCCCTCGGGCTTT
>SVHB01000082.1 GCA_015056005.1 Clostridiales bacterium | reverse complement strand
ATGCCACACTGACGGTTTGAGTTTTTTCTTTTCCTTTGATCGAAGCGTAGAAAAGGTAGAGGACATCATCTTTCACCGTTGCCGTACCTGACCAGCAACCATTGTTGTCATAGTCTCTGTCCGGAAATAGTGCGACGGGCAATTCTTCCCAATCAACATAGTTCTTTGTTCTGGCGTGTCCCCAATGCATCGGCTGTTTCCACGGAGTTTCAAAATCGGGTGCATGCTGATAAAAAATATGATAATAACCTTTAAAATAGACCAAACTGTTCGGGTCATTGACCCATCCCTTTTTCGGTTTGTAATGATAATTTAACTGTTGCAGATAATCCATAAATTAGCAGCACCTCGTCCCTACATATTCTTATTGGTTGTGTAGATTATATAATGTAATTACAGATTTTTCTATCTAATAATGCTTCAACACTTAGTTCAAGTCCTCCCCTAAAGCCGTTTTGGGCTTAGGATATCAATGAAATTTGACCGCGAAAATTTGTATAGAAAAGTCCGAAACCGCTATGGTTTCGGACTTTTCTGCGCCGATATCTAAATCGGTTCGCAATATTGGTTGCGGAGAGAGGACTCGATATGCATTTTCGCCTATGGCGAAAATAGAGGTAGCCACCAGTGTTCGCACTGGCGACAGGAACTGTCCACCGGACAGTTCCATATAAATGGGTTCGAGTCCTGTACCTTACGAACAGAGAAAAGAAAAAAGCCATCCCGGTTGGGATGACTTTTCCTTTTCTGGCACGTTGCACCGATTTAGATATCGCGCTTGTCTTCCATTTCTATCGTACCATCGAAGCACTCAACATTTTCAACTGCAACGTTTGACATTCCGCCAACCAAACTGATTGCAGCGTTATATGCCCGAGAGCGTATATTTTTAACGGTAATATTATAGGTTTCATCTTTCGTTGCATGCCTTGTTCCGTATAAATGTGTGTCGCCAATACGAACTGTGTAAATTCCTTTATCCATATGAGGGGAATCGTTAGATGTGTCATAAACTCCGTCAATGTAAATATCGTGTAATTTGGTACCTCCCTGATTCAGCAACCGCACATTCGTACAATATGTTGATGTGGCAATGTTTTTAATGGTGATATGATGAATGTCTTTGCAAAAATTCTCCACCTCAAATGCCTGCTCAAGAGCTCCGTACTTTCCGGTAAGAGCAACTGCATCATCCTCAGTGAATCCGGTAATGTTTTCAATTGTGATATTATGACATCCTTGTCGAAGGTTAATGCCGTCAGCGTTTTTAATGAGGATTTCATTATATTTCCCTTGTATTAACCCATGATGTTGGGATCCATTTTCGTCTATCCAAATGTCGCACGCCTTGAAATCAATATCATGCAAATAGCCATTAGAAGAAAAGATGAAATTCAGCGCCCACCAACGTTGGTTGTGGCAAGAAACCCCCGCAATCTCAAAATTATCAACGTTGGTAAAGAGTATGAGGTTGTTTTTCCAAATCGAGGGTAGTCCATTTTGGTTCTGCGTCTTTTCTGAAAGACCGTTATAGTTTCCACCGTCAAGAATAGCACAATTTTTCCCGAGTATTTTTATATTGTGGTCTGTGCCGTTTGCGGTTTTGCCGGCGATTGTGTCGTGATGCTCATTGATAAACATATTGGAAAAGGAGTTATCGGTCATTTTCAAATGACAGCCATCTAAAACCAACGCAAAATTGCTTGGTATGCGTATGGCACTATCAATTTCCCAGTTGCCTGTAATCGTTGTAGTACGCTTATTTTGTGCTATGGCGGTATTGATGGCGTTTGTTATATGTTGTGTTCCGTTTCCGTGAAATATTTTTTTGTTCATATCGATCCCTCCAACGTGTCATAATACCATTTGCTTATTTATATGTCAACATTCGAGTCGCAAAAACGGCTCAGAAGCGGAGGCGAGCACACAAATGGAATATAAAAAAGAATAGACTCGCAAGTCTTGGTAATATTTATAAAACAAACAACTAAACTGTCAAAAAACCGTCTCAAAAGAACAGTCTAAATTCTGACTATTCCGAATGTGCGGCTATATGCAAAAAAAGCGGGACTTGAAAGGCCCATCCGAAAATATAGTCGCCTCTAAAAAACAGTCCACCGGACTGCTTTTTTCGTTTTTGGTTGCGGAGAGAGGACTCGATATGCATTTTCGCCTATGGCGAAAATAGAGGTAGCCACCAGTATTCGCACTGGCGACAGGAACTGTCCACCGGACAGTTCCATATAAATGGGTTCGAGTCCTGTACCTTACGAACAGAGAAAAGAAAAAAGCCATCCCGGTTGGGACGACTTTTCCTTTTCTGGTTGCGGAGGCAGGATTTGAACCTACGACCTCCGGGTTATGAGCCCGACGAGCTACCGAACTGCTCTACTCCGCGTCGACATGAGTATAATACCACTTGTAGGGCAAATTGTCAAGTCCTTTTTATCATTTTGATTTTGTCAAATAATGTCTGATGATTCTAAGCGGCAAATCAATTAGAAACGATGCTGAGAGCCCGGAATTTATGTATGAGTAAACAGGCATCTTTATTAGTTTCGGGTACCGCAAAACAGGGAGGGTCATATCTTATTCAAGCAAATCGTTCCATCCTGCTCAATACACAAAAAATATTCATGCTTATCCGTCATATGATTTACAATATTCTTTTATTCCCAAGAAATATAAATGCTGTTCAAAACATGGCAAAACATCCTTTTTTAAGAATACGCGGTATTTTATATAAATTTCAGCCTTATTGTTTTTCTTGCGTAATGTTTGCATGCCGATAAATCGGCAGCGGTATTATTTGTCGAAAAGTCGCCCTTTATTAATTTGCAACATTTTGGTAAAATCATACGTTTTTGTCGTATAATTTATTGACTTGATGCATATTTTTTGATATTATATTTAATGTTTGATGACTGATTATTAAATCCGTCGGCCTTTGACGCGGAGGTGGAAAAATGGCTGTTTTTTCGTCGTTGAAAAATATGATCGGAAACACTCCGATGCTGCACGCAGTCCGTTTTTGCCCTCAGGGTAACCTTTTTGTTAAGGCTGAAGGCTTCAATCCCGGCGGAAGTGCCAAGGACAGAGCTGCACTTTATATGCTTGAAGACGCAAAAAAGCGCGGGCTTCTCAAAGAGGGCGGCAGTGTCATTGAGCCTACCAGCGGCAATACCGGCATTGGGCTTGCATGGCTTTGCGCCATATTGGGCTATAAGCTCACCCTTACCATGCCTGACACCATGAGCGTTGAACGTATACGCATTCTTAAAGCATACGGAGCGGATATCGTTTTAACGCCCGGTGATCTTGGTATGCAGGGCGCTATCGACAAGGCAAACGAGCTGAAAGAAAAGCTCAATGCTTTTATGCCCATGCAGTTTGAAAACAGTGCAAACGCCTTATCTCATTATGAAACGACCGCAAGGGAAATTCTTTATGATATGGACGGCAATATCGATGCTTTCGTTGCCACGGTCGGCACTGGCGGCACGCTTACAGGTATCGCCCGATATCTAAAGGAGAATGTCCCTTCCGTAAAAATTTACGCTGTCGAGCCTTCAGACTCACCGGTTCTTTCCGGCGGCAAAGCAGGTCCGCACAAGCTTCAGGGAATCGGAGCCGGTTTTATCCCCAAGGTGCTCGATACTTCGCTTATAGACGAGGTCATCACGGTGAGCGCAGATGATGCATACGATTCTGCAAGAAAATTCGCCAAAACCGAAGGGCTTTTATGCGGAATATCCTCGGGCGCCGCGCTCAGCGCATCGATGAGGGTAAGCGGTAAGCACATAGTCACGCTTTTGCCCGATACCGGCGAAAGATATCTCTCAACCGACCTTTTTGAGGAAGTTTGATATGGCAAAAACGGTCATTGTCGGTATGTCCGGCGGCGTTGATTCTTCGGTTGCGGCTCTTCTGCTCAAACAGCAAGGCTACAATGTCATCGGCGTATTCATGAAAAACTGGGAAGAGAAGGATGAAGACGGTGTCTGCACCTCCACTTCCGATTATGAGGATGTTATATCCGTTTGCGACAGGATCGGCATTCCATATTATACGGTCAATTTTACCAGAGAATACTGGGACAGGGTGTTCACCTATTTTCTTGACGAATACAAGCGCGGCCGCACCCCGAATCCCGATGTGCTCTGCAACAAAGAGATCAAGTTCAAGGCGTTCCTTGATTTTGCCATGCGCAGCGGCGCAGACCTTCTGGCAACAGGGCATTTTGCAAGGCTTAAGAAGAGCGGCGATTCGGTAAAACTGCTCAAAGGCATTGACAATAACAAGGATCAGACCTATTTCCTTTCCCTTTTGAAGGAAGACCAGCTCAGGAACGCGATTTTCCCCGTGGGCGAGCTCACCAAAGCCGAAATACGTAAAATCGCCGAGGAAAACGGGCTTATAACCGCAAAAAAGAAGGATTCCACCGGCGTTTGCTTTATCGGCGAGCGCAATTTCAAGAAATTCCTCATGCAGTACCTTCCCGCACAGCCGGGCGATATGTGCACCTTAGACGGAAAAGTTGTGGGTAAGCACGATGGGCTAATGTTCTACACGCTCGGACAAAGGCGCGGGCTTGGCCTTGGCGGCGAAGGCGAGAGCTGGTTCGTTATAAGGAAGGACCTTGAGAAGAATATTTTGTACGTAAACAGAGGCGAGCACGAATCGCTGTTTACCAAAACGCTTCGAGCCAGCGGGGCAAGCTTCGTCGCAGGAAGTGCTCCGGGCGATACTTTCAGGGCAGGCGCCAAGGTCAGATATCGTCAGGCAGATCAAATGTGTACGGTACACGTAAACGGGGACGAGCTTTTTATCGAGTTTGACCAGCCCCAGCGTGCCGTGACTCCGGGGCAGTATGTCGTGCTCTACAGCGGTGATGTATGTCTGGGCGCAGCCAGCATAGATCAGGCTTAACTGTTTCAAATAAATAGTAAAGGATAGTGGAAAATGATCAGCAAGCTTTCCTACTACACAAAAAGGATCGTGGACGACTGCGGCTATATCAGGTACAGCCACAACCACAGGATCTGCAATCAGAAATTCAAAAACAGCCATCTCTTCGTTTATGTTGAAAGCGGCAGTTGGATCGCCGTGATCAACGGCGAGAAGTATATGCTTGCCGCGGGCGATGTTGTCGGTTTCCATGATTTTGTTGAAGGTCAGGGAGTTGAGCCGATCAGCGCCGATGCAGTGGCTATGTATGCATATATTCAAAAAGCTCAGGATGATTCGCTGATCGAAACCGCCGAGCCTCAGGAAGGCTTTGCGATGATCAAAAAGATCGTCAACTGCACTAATTTCCCTCGCGTCAAATCCACCTTTGAGGACATGCTCTACATGTTCTGGGCGGATAAGCGTTTGAAGGATGTGAGGATGAACACCCTTGCTCATACCCTGATAACCGAGCTTGACGACGCTTGCAATGCGCCCGATATTCCCGGTATTGACGCTATCGATGCGGTTCTCAGAAGCTTCAGGCTTTCTTCCGAAAGGTTCTTCTCCGTCGATGAAGCCGCAGAGATCGCAGGACTCAAGCCCAGAGCGTTCTCGGAAAAGTTCAAGAGGATCACCGGCGAGAGCGTTTACCGCTATCAGATAAACGTAAAGCTCGATATGGCACATCAGCTTTTGCAATCCGAGCCCTTCCGCACCATGCAGGAGGTTGCGGACTGCTTCGGTTTCTACGATGCGTTCCAGTTCTCCAAGCTTTTCAAGCAGCGCTTCGGTCAGCCCCCCAAGGAGCTCAGGCGTGCAGCCCGCGCTCAGCTTGCGGACACAGACCTTGGCACTGATGACGACGAATAAAAACGAATACATAAAAAGCGAGCAGATCAAGCGGTCTGCTCGCTTTTCATATTCTGATATTCCTTTGAGATCGTTGCGCACAAAACGATAACGTCCTTTGCGCCCGCTTCCAGCAAAGCCTTGGTGCATTCATAGGTTGTAGCGCCGGTGGTATAAACATCGTCTACCAGTAGGATAGCCGCTCCATCAACATCGCGCGCTTTGAAGGCTCCCATCACATTTCTGCGCCTTGCCCTGCCCTTGAGCTTTGACTGTTCTTTGGTATGCCGTATCCTTTCTATGCACTTTGATCTGACAGGCACACCTACAATTCGCCCAAGTTCGTTTGCAATAAGCTCGCTTTGATTGAACCCGCGCTTTTGATATCTTTTCTTTGAGATGGGAACGGGAACGATGAAATCGCATTTGCCGCGAAGGTCTCTGTTCACAAAAGCATATACAAGACCATCCGCAAGAGGCTTTACGCAGGCGCCGTCCCTTCTGAACTTCAGGTTCCTTACCAGCGCACCCGCAGGTCCGCTGTACAGGTATGGCGACAAGACCGTAATATCTCCCATTCTCGTTTCCCGTATCTTCTTTTCTCTCAATATCTTTGCGCATTTATCGCAGAGATGATTTTCATCAAGCTCTTCTTCCGCTGAACATGCTATACATCCTACATAGGGAAAGAACAGGTCGTCGAGCCATTTCATTATTTTCTTTGCCGTGCTTTCAAGGCTCTTATGCATCGTCTATCTCCATGAGCGCAGATATCCTTTGGGACAATGCACTGTATCTGACCGTAACATGATCGTTTTTCACCATGGACGATACCGCCTGAGCGCTGCCGACTATGATGACCAGCTTTTTCGCCCTTGTCACAGCGGTATAAAGAAGGTTTCTGGTCATGAGCATAGGCGGCCCTGAGAGCAGAGGGAGTACCACGGCGGTAAACTCGCTGCCCTGGCTCTTGTGCACGGAAAGCGCATAGGCAAGATCGAGTTCCTCGAACCTTGCCGCGTCATACTCCGCCACCCTTCCGTCGTCGAACCTTATCGTCATCGTGGAGGCGGCGTTATCCATATGCGCGATATAACCTATATCGCCGTTATAGACCCCGATGCCTTCCTCAAGCTGACCAAAATCGTTTTTCTTTATCCATTCCAGCTGGTAATCGTTTTTGATCTGCATGACCTTATCGCCCTGACGGAATATGGTCGAGCCGTATTTTCGCTCGGGCTTGTTCTTTGCCGGAGGATTAAGCGTCGCCTGCAGGCGCTCGTTGAGCTTGTTTACCCCAAGGTCGCCTTTTTTCATTGGGCAGAGCACCTGTATATCGGAAAGCTTATCAAACCCGAAATAGGAGGGCAGCCTGCGCTCCACAAGCGCGACAACGGAATCCGAAGCAGCTGCAATGTTCTGCTTCTTTTCAAAAAAGAAGTCGCTGTCCTTAATCGTCAGTTCGGGCATTTCACCGCGGTTGATCTTGTGCGCGTTTGAGATGATGGCGCTGCCCGCGCCCTGACGGAATATCTCAGTAAGCCTTGCCACGGGGATATGTCCGCTCAAGATAATATCCCTTAAAACATCGCCCGCGCCGACGCTGGAAAGCTGATCGGCGTCGCCCACCATGATGAGCCTTGTGCCGTTGTTCACTGCCCTGAGCAAAGCGCGCATGAGCGAGATATCCACCATGGACATCTCGTCTATAACGATGGCATCCGCTTCGATGGGGTTATCGTCATCCTTCTGGAAAGAAAACTCGCCCGAATTGCCCGCGCCGTATTCGAGCAGGCGATGGAGCGTCCTGGCTTCCCTGCCCGTTGCATCGCTCATTCGCTTTGCTGCCCTGCCGGTGGGAGCGGCAAGCTCCGCCTTTATCCTGTGGCGGTCAAAAATGAACAGCAGGCAGTTTAAGATAGTCGTTTTGCCCGTACCCGGACCGCCTGTAACCACGCAGACGTCATTGCTTACGGCAATATTTATAGCTTCCTTCTGCGCCTGAGCAAGAGTGATGCCGTTAAGGTTTTCAAACGCTTCCACATCCTTAGAACAGTCAAGGCTGCGCTTTCTGCTCCTTGATGCATATATTATATTGGAAAGCCTTTGCGCGACCTCGCCCTCGCAGGAGAAATAATATGGCAGATAAACCGCGGTAACATCTCCGTATTGCTTTACGGAAAGCTTGTTTGAGATAACAAGATCGTCGATGCAGGCATCTATCGACTCTCTGTCGATATGAAGCACCTGCATGCAAAGATCGACCAGCACATTTCTTGGCAGGTACACATGACCGTTGCCCGCCGCGCTTTCCTGAAGGACATATATGAGCCCTGCGCCGATTCTTGCCTCGCTCCTTGGCTCTGCGCCGAGCTTTGCCGCAATACCGTCCGCGGTCTTAAAGCCTATACCGTCGATATCGTATACCAATCTGTAGGGGTTGGCGCGGATAAGGTCGATGGTATTTTCACCATATCTTTTATATATCCTGACCGCCTGCGAGCCGCCAAGCTCAAACTGCTGCAAAAACATCATGGTCTTGCGGCTCTGATTCTGCTCTTTGAAGCTTGCACCTATACTCTGGGCTTTCTTTTTGCCTATTCCGGGCAGCTGGGTAAGCTTTTGAGGATCGTTTTCGAGTATCTCAAAGGTCTTATCGCCAAAGGCGGCAACGATCTGCCTTGCGGTGGCAAAGCCTATACCTTTTACGGCGCCGGAGGAAAGATACCTCTCCATAGCTTCCGCGCTCTCGGGCAATTCGGCGGATATCCCCGTCGCCTTAAACTGGCTCCCATAATCGATATGATGGGTAAAATCGCCTGTAAATGTGAAATATTCGCCTTCGTTCACGAAGGCGAATATCCCCACAACGGTAACGGACTTCCCGCCCGACAGCACATCGAGCACGGAATATCCGTTATCCTCATTTCTGTATATAATTGACTGTATAACGCCGGAGATCTCCAAGTGTTTTCCCTTTCGTTATTTTTCTTACTTCACAAAGCTCTTGAGAAGTTCAACGCTGTCGAGCTTCTCCCAGCTGAATTCGTTCCTTCCGAAATGACCGTAGGCGCTGGTGGGAGAATACACGGGAGCCCTGAGACCCAGTTTTTCGATGATCGCACCGGGGCGCAGATCGAACGCCTTCTTTACGATCTCTTCAAGCTGCTCATCGCTGTGGTTTGAAGCGGTGCCGTAGGTATTTACGTTGATATTGATGGCAACGGGCTGAGCTACGCCGATGGCGTATGCGATCTGCAGCTCACATTTCTTTGCAAGACCTGCAGCCACGATATTCTTGGCAACGTATCTTGCCATATACGCAGCGGAACGGTCAACCTTGGTGGGATCCTTGCCGGAGAAAGCGCCGCCGCCGTGACGGGCATAGCCGCCGTAGGTATCAACAATAATTTTCCTGCCGGTAAGACCACTGTCGCCGTGAGGACCGCCGACAACGAACCTGCCGGTGGGATTGATGAAATACTTGGTATCGCCGTCCATTAGCTCAGATGGAATGACTGCCTTTATAACATGCTCCAGGATATCGCTCCTGAGCTGTTCCATATCTATATCGGCGCTGTGCTGAGTAGAAACGACTACGGTATCAACGCTCACGGGGGTATCGTCGTGGTATTTTACGGTGACCTGAGCCTTGCCGTCGGGTCTGAGATAGGAAAGCTCGCCGCTCTTTCTGACATCCGCCAGCCTTTTGGTGAGCTTATGGGCAAGGGAGATTGCCATGGGCATATATTCTTCGGTCTCATCG
>SVHB01000081.1 GCA_015056005.1 Clostridiales bacterium | reverse complement strand
AATTCTTTTTCATATTGCTGTATATGTCGGTATTCTCTTGCCATACAAAATCCCCCTATGGTAGTCCCTTTAATTCTACCATAGGGGGTGGTCTTTTTCTATTGTCCGTTTTTACTGGACCTGTGCAGCTCATAGGTCGGTTTTGTTTATGTTTTATTTTACTGATTGAATAAGCCTTTATATTCTTTTGCCGTTTAGTATTTCCTGCTGCTTTTTCTTGCTGAAGCCGCTCAGAACAAGGGCATATGATTTATCGACCAGCACTTTGAGCAGATCATCGGGCACTTCACCGTCGGGCTTGATAGAATTCCAGTGGATCTTATTCATATAAAAACCGGGAACGATATCATCATACTGCTGCCTTAAAAGATCGCCTTCGGTTGGTTCCAGCTTCAGGGTAATGTAATACGGCTTATCGTTATCGTCAAGACATACTGCCAGAAACATTTTGCCGCCTATCATGTAGCGGACCCAGTTCCAGTTTTCGGTATTCTTGGTCACGCCGGGTTTTTGCATCAAATAATCATCAAGCCATGTATATCTCATATTATTGCCTCGATCATGTTTGTTTTTTAGGTAAAGCAGACTGTAAAAACAGGAACAAAGACGGCGCTTTGTTCCCGCAAACCGTTTTTATTTTACATCCACTCGGGGAGCATTCTGGTTTTGATGGGGAACACGGGAGCGCCAAGGTCGGGAAGTTCTTTGGCGATGTCCTCCCTTGCGCAGACTGCGCTCACCGGGATATCAAGGCGCTTTGAGGCTTGAAGGATGATCTCGTGACCCTTGATAACATCCTCGGCTGAGGTCTGTGCGCCGTAATTGGTGTTGTTGATGATGCCCGCGGCTTCTATCCTTGCACGGTAGCAGATGCGGCGGTAGAGGTCTTCGATATCGTCGACATTGCTTGAGAAGGGGCGAAGCACGTTTATAACAAAATACATCGCATAGGAATCCTTTTCAAGGTAATGCTTGTATCTGCCAAGGGCGACCGCGCCGGTATCGTCGCCGCCAACGTCAAAGACGACTTTTTCCACCGGGTTATCAAAGACGCTCTGTATCTGCGCGGGCAGCCCGGGAATATCGACAGTGGTCATTGCAAAGGTGGGGGAGAGCAGCCTTATACCGCTTTTTTGAAAAAGCTCGTGATGCTCGGCTGTTCTGAAATAGGGGTTTACGATATCAAGGTCAACTATCGCGACCTTGTCGTTTTTTTCTTTGAGATTCAAAGCTGCGTTTATGGAAATTTCGGTTTTTCCGCTGCCGTAATGACCGCAGAAAAGCGATATTCTCTTATCAAGCATTGTCTTTTACCACACTTTCGCCGGTCCCGGGATCTGCGCCTGCTCTTTCAAACGCGCCGTCCTTTGGGATCATGATGTTCTGAGGATTTGTGACTATATGCGCGCCTTCGGGAAGCTTGGCGCCGCCCAATACATACGGATCGGCAGGTTCTGTTCTGCTGCTTACGCTTTCGGCAGTCATATTTTCTGCGGCATTATCGTGCCGGGGAATCTCTGCGGGCTGCCTGTTTGCTTCTTTATAAACGACAGTATGATTTTTTTCCTCATTCCTGTTTTCCGGCTTGCTTGGCTCGATCGTTTTCGGTTCCTTGAGGGCTTCCAAAAAGGGAAGTTCAATGCCTTTTTCTTCAATCAGCTCCATGAGCTTATAGAAACCTGTTTTGATAAGCTTCCATAAGGAGAGGATGATCAGCACTAGGACATTATGCCTGCCGGTCCTTTTATAATAGAGAAATTCGTCGATACAGGTACAAAGGATGCACATAAAGACCGTAAAGCCGATGAAATGATCGGCAATAAAGCGCAGCGCACCCGAGGTGATCAGGCTCCAGCAAAAGGTGAAGAAGCCCTGCATCAGCTCAAATATTTTCAACGAGAAATTATAGATGAAGTCAGTCAAGTTTTATCATTCCTAACTTTCGTTCGGGTAGCGCTCGTTTTGATGGATGGTCACGTCTATCTGCGCGGCGGTGAAGCTGAGGCTGGGCGCATCATCGGCAGCGGCTTCGAATTTTACGGGAAGCGTCGCGGTCTGATCGGCTGTCGAGGATATAAGGTCAACATAAGCTACTATCTGAGAGCGCCTGAGCTTTGATATGAACTCCTGAGGACCTGAGACAGCCACGGTCACGGTATCGTTTGAAAGCTCGACTATCCAGTCATCCTTGGCATTGCGCACTTCGATATCGATATCGGTGAGCACGATTGTGCTCTTGATGCTGTCAATGTTCACGATTATATCCGCCTCGGTCTCGCTCATCCACAGGATACCCGAGGGGGTGTGGATGCTGACGGATTCGGTAAAGCTTTCGGTTCGGTCGTTTACAGAGAAGGTGCCGGTGGATACATATTCGATCCGGTCAACTGCGTCCTTTTCGCCCGCGATGGTTATTTCTTCGGGCGATACTTGGCCGGAAGTGATCTCATAGCCGTTCTTTACGGTGCCGGCATAGCTGCCCGACCAGTGAACGGGCACGGTCTTTGTGGCAAAAATATCTGCGCTGACGATCACGCTGTCGGAGGATACGCTGAGCGCGGGTGCGTCGATAGGCTGACCGTTTTCATCGGCAAAAACATAATCGTAATGCTGCTTGATGGCTGAGGTGGCGTTATCGATATTGACGGAAACTATCGCTTTTTTGATGGAAAGCACGTCGGACTGGGAGCCGGATACGGTGATGGTGGAGGGAGTGACCTCGGCGGGAGCGGAGGCAAGCATCACATAACCGTTAGGCAGACTGCCGGTGAGCGCGATCTCAACGGGAACGTCTCTTACATAGAGGGGTTCCACGTCGACCGATATGCTGTCATAGGGGTACATTCTGGTTACGGTAAGACCTTCTGCGCCGACTATGGATATGCTGAGATTCTGATCCTCGCCGTCGGTGGAGAGCCTTGAAAGGTTTACAACGGCGCGCACCGAGCCTTTGTTGAGGTCGCCTATCTGGGCTTTGGTGCCCTGCAGGCGAATGGATACAGGCTTTGAGATAAGCTCCGATACATCCTGCTTGATGGCAAGATTTTTTCCGCTCAGCTGTTCCTGCCCCATTATTTCAACGGGGATATCGGAAACATCGGTAAACCTGACCGCGGTATCCTGCGCTCTTACAAAAGCCCAGATGAATATCGCGATAACGATTGAGATTATCCTTTGCCACATATGGTCGTCGGCAAAATGGTCGAAAGCGCGCTGGAATCGGTTCCACAGATCGCGAAGAAACCTGTTTACGGAAGTTCTGATCTTCTCAATATTAAAATTCGGCTTTTTCATTTGCGCTCACCCCTCTTTGAGGTAATGGACAAGCGGTTCTTGAGCTTGCCGGTCGCGGGCTGGGCTTTCTGGAAAAGGGGCATTAACAGCGCGCGCAGGTTTTCTTCGTCTATATAGCGGATTATCCTGCCGTTCTGGGCTGCGGAGATGACGCCCGTTTCCTCGCTGACTATGAGGGAAACGCAGTCGGATACCTCGGTCACGCCGATTGCCGCCCTGTGCCTTGTGCCAAGCTCCCTTGAAAGCTCGCTGTCCTCGGTCAGGTGCAGGAAACAGCCCGCCGCGATGAGCCTGTCGCCGCGCATGACGACCGCGCCGTCATGCAGGGGAGTGTTGGGTTCAAAAATATTTTCGATAAGGGCGCTGCCGGCAAGAGCGTTTATCATGGTGCCGGTTGCGATAACGTCGTCAAGACCAACCTTTTGTTCGATGACTATCAGCATGCCGACCTTGCGCCTTGAAAGGTTCATGCTCGCCTGAACGAGCTCGTTTACGACCCTTGCGGCCTCGCTGTCGGATTCCACGCCCTGAGCGATAGCGTCGATGGTGGCGCCTCTGCCCACCTGTTCAAGTGCGTTTCTGAGTTCGGGCTGGAAAAGGATAACGATGGCAACGGCACCTGCGTTTATGACATAGCTCAAAAGCCAGTCAAAGGTCTGCAGCTGCAATACCTTTGCAACGCTCCAGAAGACAAAAACCAGCAAAAGGCCCTTCAAAAGCTGATTGGCCCTGGTTTTTTTTGTAAGCTTCAGCACCTGATATATAACTATCGCAACGATGGCTATATCGAATATATCGCGCAGATAAATATCGGTCAGCGTATTGGTAAAAAAGTTTGTAATTTCCATCCAGAGAGATTCCATGTTAACCTCCCGTTTCTTTATAACACTATTATAATATATTTCGGCAAAAAGATAAATCGTTTTGTGCATTTTTTTTAATATTTATGCACGCGTTCATCCTCTCTTTCCGCTTACAGAAAACGACCGACCAAATACAAATATTACAAATGAAAGGTAAAGAATTTGTTAACTGCAAAAATACTTCTCCGCTTGATGATAAATGTGTTTTCGTCTATAATATATGGTATTAAATTCCGGAGAAAGATAATGCTGATACTTGAAAGATTTATTGACGGCTTTGCCATAGTCGAAGGACCTGAGGGCAGCTTCAGAGTGCCGATAAAGCATATTGACGGCGCCAAAGAGGGCGATGTGCTCATATGCGAAAACGGAAGATTCAAACCCGATAAGGAAGCTTCTTCAAAGCGCGCCGATATGATAAAATCAAGGCTTTCAAAAATTGCAAAAAGGGACGAATGATGGAAAAATTAAGGATAGCGATCCTCGGCTGCGGGTTGGTCGCCGACCTGCACGCAAAAGCGATAAGGGCGGACGAAAGGCTTACTCTTTGCGGAGTATGGAACAGGACATATTCCAAAGCGGAGGAATTTGCTCATAAAAACGGCACTGCGGCGTACAGGACCATAGAAGATATAAGGAATATCGCCAAAGCGGATGCGTGCGTTGTTGCAACCACCCATCCGACTCACTGTGAGGTTGCGGTAAAGGCGATGGAGCTTGGCATGCATGTGCTGATTGAAAAGCCGCTTTCGGTAAGCGTGGACGATGCTGACAGGATGATCGAAGCCGCCGATAAGGCGGGGGTCATAGCGGCGTCTGTTTGCCAGAGAAGGTTTTTTGCGCCCTGCAGGAGAGTAAAAAACGCGATAGACGAAGGGCTTTTGGGCAGACCGATCATAGGAAGCGTGAATATTTTCGGCTACAGGAGCGCAGAGTATTATAAGACCGCCGATTGGCGCGGCACATGGGCAGGCGAAGGCGGCGGCGTTGTTGTGAATCAGGCGGCGCACCAGATAGACCTTCTTTGCTGGTATCTGGGCAAGCCCAAAAGTATATGCGCGATGTGGGATAATTTCACCCACCCGACCATTGAAGTGGACGATACAGCAAGCATCAGCGTGCGCTTTGAAAGCGGCGCGATAGGAAATCTTCTGCTTACAAACTGCGTTGATCCCGCGCTTTTTGCAAACGTCCATGTTTACGGCTCAAACGGAAATGCAGTCGGTGTTCAGACAGACGGCGGAGAAATGTTCATTGCCGGCATGAGCAAAATTTCAAACCCTGCGCTCAACGATCTTTGGTCAGTGAAGGGTCAGGGAAACCTGCTGCCCGTTTTTGAAAGGGAAGACAGGGCGTTGTTTGAAAAGATCGACGCTACGAGCTATTACCACGAGCTTCAGATGAAAGATTTTGCCGATGCGCTCATCATGGGGAAAAAACCGCTCATCACGGCTCAGGATGCAAGGAACACCGTGGCTGTAATGCAGGGCGTGTACGAAAGCGCGCGGCTGAAAAAAGAAATTGATATATAGGAAGCAGGAGAAATAATTATGGATAAAATACCAGATCTGAACCTTTTTATGATGTGTGAAAGACCTGTGGTCAGGGCTTTCAGACCCATTCCCGATGGATACCATGTAAGGTGTTTAAGGCCGTCGGAACTTGATATATGGAAGGATATCCATTTCGATCAGCCCAATGAAACTACAAGAAAATACATGAATGAATTTTATGGAAGAGTTTATGCGCCCAAGGAGGAGGATTTCTTTACCGCCTGCAAGGTGCTCTGCGATAAGGATGAAAACATCATAGGCACCTGCTTTTCTTGGCCGGCGTATGGGCAGATCAGCACCATCCAGTGGTTCAGGATAAAAAAGGAATATGAGGGTCGAGGGCTCGGCAGAGCGCTTTTGACCTATGTCATGATAGGCCTGTCCGGCTTTGAACTGCCGGTTTATCTGCATACTCAGCCCGAAAGCTATAGGGCTATAAAGCTCTATACCGATTTCGGCTTCAGCCTGCTTAAGGGCGGCAAGGTAGGAACAAGAGAAAACGAGCTTGAAAAGGCGCTTCCCTATCTTGAAAAGGCAATGACGAAAGAAGCGTTTGATTCGCTCAGATTTGCCGAAACTCCCGATGAGCTCTTAAGCGCCGCAGCCTCCAGCGATTATTCGCAGTTCTGAAAAATACATGCATTAAGCCCGAGCTTGAAAAACAAGCCCGGGCTTTTATGTTCCTCAGCAGGGATAGGTGCAGTTGGGAGCCTGCGGGAAAATGGGCAGTGAGAAGAATTCGTCGCAGACGTTTTCGGAAAATTCCTCGCAGGGAGGGATGGGGCAGTAGCCGTATGTAGGAATAAGGATGTCGACCTCGGCGACGATCTTGAGCACGATGGTGACGCAGACGGTGATGGTGAACACGTTATTGCCCTGATAGGAACCCGTGACGCAGATGGCGCTTACAAGGGTCTCGATGGTGAAGGGCACGATGGATTCATCGGGTATGTACATGAGCACGTCTCTGTCGACGCTGATCACGCCGTGAGCAATGCCTTCCTGACCGTTTGCGTCGATGAAGAGAATGTCAACGGGGATATCGACAACGCCCTTGATCCTTGCAAAATTGGGTCTGTCGCAAAGCCTGTCGATGGTAAGGTTCCTGATAATGCCCTTGCTGGTGGAAGAACGGCAGCTTTCAAAGGTGATGGGCGGGGTGATGACCGGGGTCACGCCTTCGGTGTCGCAAAGCGCGCACATGGAGGTTACGGTTACGTTCACGTTGTTGAGCTGCCTTTGATGCAGGCAGGAATCGTACACTTTGTTTACCTGTATGCAGGTGCGCTCGCAAAGACCTTTGGTGGAGTCTCCCTTGATGATACCGGGGCATGCGTCTGCGTTTGTGTTCTTATAGGAATAGAATGACATTGCGGATTTCCTCCTTATGTAGTTTTTAGGCCGTAAGGCTTTGTTTTCCGCCTTCAATAGCATAATATGGCTGTGTTTTTGTTTATGTTCCTGTTGCTATGGCTAATTTTTTGTGATATAATATTTTCCCCGTTTTTTGGGACAAACACAATTAAACAACAGCAAAGAGAGGTGACACGGCTTTGGAAAGAGCGGAGATCGTAAGGTTTGAAAACACCGTTGAAGCCGCAAAGCGAGAAAACGAGATCGGCCTTAGAGAGCTTCAAAGATTAAAACCGATCGTTGACGAGCTGTTCAGGCAGGCAAACGTGGCAGATAACTACGATGTTTTGCAGCAGTATCAGCTCCATGCGGTGCTGCTTGCAAGGGCTCAGCGAATGGCGCACACGATCGAATTGGCGATCAAACAGCCGTATTTTACCAGGGTGGATTTTGTACCCGAGGGAAAATCGGCGACCGATACCTACTATATCGGCAAATACGGATTCATGGACTCCGAAACTATGGAAAGCATAGTCGTTGACTGGCGCGCCCCGATCGCAAACCTTTATTACAGCGGTCAGATCGGTCCCACCCATTACGAGACCCCCGACGGACGCATTGACGGCGATCTTACCAAAAAGCGTCAGTTCTACATCGATGACGGCAAGCTGATCTCCTATTACGACGCCGATGTTATCTCTCAGGATAAGCTGCTCAATCAGGTGCTTTCAAGCGTATCGCAGGGTAAGCTCAAAGAGGTCGTAACCACCATTCAGGCTGAGCAGAACAGGGTCATCAGACATCCCTTGAACAAAAATCTGATAGTTCAGGGCGTTGCGGGGTCGGGCAAGACCACAATCGCGCTGCACAGGATCGCGTATCTGCTTTATGCGTATCAGGATACGCTGCTTCCCAAAACGCTCATGATAATCGCGCCAAACCCGTTATTTCTTGATTATATTTCGGGCGTTCTTCCTGATCTGGGAGTTTCGGATGTGCATCAGACCACCTTTGATGACCTCTGCGCGCAGCTGCTTGGAAAACACATGATAAAGCTGTCAAACCGCGACAGGCTTTCCGATGCGTTGAAGGACCCGTCTTGGGCCGCAGAGATACGCGCTGTTTCAAAAAGAAAGGGCAGCTTCAGGTATCTGGACGAGATAGACGATTTCCTGGACGAGGTCGAACAGACCCTGAAGGTCGATGAGGATATCCGCTTTGGACCCGTTACCATATATACGAAAAACGAGCTCAACGATATGCTTTTGAAGGATCTTCGTCACATGCCGATGAACCTGCGCATGGATGCGGTGGTCAAAAACTCAAAGGCGAGGGTAAAAAATGCCTGTGCAAGGGTGATAGAGCTGCTCGAGGAAGACTGTATGAAGCGCGCGGATATTATAAGAGGGTCAATGCCGGATTCGCCCGAGCGCAGGGAAAGGCTTAAAAGGCTGTATGCCAGCCGCGACAACAGAGTCGAGGAAGCAAAAGCTTATGTGAGCAAATTCGGCAAGGAGTTCAAAAGCCGCTGGAATCAGCTTGATATAAAGGAGCTGTATGCGCAGTTCCTTGGCGAAGAAAAGATCAAGACGATTGAAAGCGAGGATCTGCCCGCGCTGGTTTGGATGTGCAGAAGAGTGTGGGGGATAAGCAATAAGATAACGCTCAAGCATATAATCATTGATGAAGCACAGGATTTCACTCCCGCGCAGATGCGCCTACTGAATGTTCTTTTCAATAACCCGACCTATACGCTGGTCGGCGACATGGGTCAGAACATTCATTTTTACCGCGGCGTAACCGGCTGGAATCAGGCAGGCAACGCCATAAACGGCGCGGATGAATGTACCTTGGTAACCAGCTACCGTTCAACGATAGAGGTAATGACTCTTGCAAACAAGATCGCCTCCCGCTGGCCGTATGACGGTCAGGTCGATGCAGTACCCGTGCTTCGACATGGCGACGAGCCGGAATTTATTAACTGTGCCGGTGAAAAGGAAAGAATAAGGGCGATAAACGAGAGGGTCGCTCTTTATACGAAGGAGAAAAAATATAATTCTGTCTGCATCATAGAAAATAATGCTAAAAACGCAGCCAAGACCGCTAAGGCCATAGACGGTGCAAGGCTTCTTAACCCTTTGAGTAAGGATTATTCATCGGGCGTTTGCGTCGCTGCTATAGATCAGGTGAAGGGACTTGAATTTGACGCGGTCATTTTGGCTGAGGCAAGCGAACAAAGCTATCCTGACAGAGCAGAGTACGCAAGGCTCCTTTACGTTGCATCGACAAGACCTCTGCATGCGCTTACCGTAGTATCGCTGGATAAGCCGTCCGCTCTGTTTGAGGGAAAGAAAATATAGCACAGTGAATACCTTCCGTAATCCGCGGAAGGTATTTTTTTGAATTCTTCTGCAGAATCTTGTAAGGCAAATGACAGAAATAACCGAACGATAAGACTTTGATGTCGTATGAAAACCATTGCAATTACGAACATTAACTGTTATGTTACAATAAAGTGTTCAAAATTGCAAAAAACTTTGAAAAAAGCTGAAAAAAGGTGTTGACAAAATGAGGAGGGGGTGGTATTATGAACAAGCTCTCACCGAGAGCGGCACGAAAAGCCGCCCGGTAAGAGAACGGACTTTGAAA
>SVHB01000080.1 GCA_015056005.1 Clostridiales bacterium | reverse complement strand
GTTTACTATCATATATTTTACGTCGAGCGCGTTATCACGTATCATATCGGCAACGAATTTCTCCGATTCGCGCGATGCGGTGCCGTTGCCTATTGCGATATGGCGGATCCCGTGCTTTTTGATGAGCATAAGCACGGTCCTTTCCGCTTCTTTCACCTTGTTATGGGGCGGGGTGGGGTAGATCACATTTGTATCGAGCACCTTGCCCGTTGGGTCTATGACCGCAAGCTTGCAGCCTGTGCGGTATGCGGGGTCAAGCCCCAGAGTCACGCTGCCCTTTATCGGAGGCTGGAGCAGCAGCGGCTTTAGGTTCTGACCAAACATCTTTATCGCGCCTTCGTTTGCGCTTTCGGAAAGGATGTTTCGCATTTCGCGCTCCATGGAGGGGAAAATCAGCCTGTCGTAAGCATCCTGCGCGGCATTTTTTACAAAATCGGCGCAGGGTCCTTTTTTGACGCAGGCCGAGCAAATGATGTTCATTGCCCTGTCTAAATCGTATGATACGGAAACCTTCAAAAACTCTTCCTTTTCGCCCCTGTTTATGGCAAGCACCTGATGCCCGGCCATTTTGGAGATATCCTTTTCAAACTCATAGTAAAGCTGATATACGGAGTCTTCGTCCTTTGCCTTTTTGGTGATAAGCTTTGCATATTTCAGCATGGAGTTTCTAAGCTCCATCCTGATGGAGGCGTTGTCGGAAATGGTCTCTGCGATTATATCCGATGCACCTAAGAGCGCATCTTCAATGCTGTTTACGCCCTTTTCGGGATCGATATAATCCAAAGCAAGGTCTTCGGGCTTTTTGTCGCTCTGCATATATATGGCTGCAGCCAAGGGATCGAGCCCTTTTTCTCTTGCAATCGTGGCTCTTGTTCTGCGCTTTTGCTTATAGGGGCGGTAGATGTCTTCAAGCTCGCTCATGGTAGCGGCGTTTTCCACAGCATCCAATATCTCCTGCGTCATCTTGCCCTGATTTTCGATGGACGTGATTATTGCATCGCGCCTGCTGTTCAGGGTGCGCAGCTGGTTCAGCCTGTCGTCAAGCTCGCGCAGCTGAGTATCGTCCATTGCGCCGTGCAGCTCCTTGCGGTAGCGGGCGATAAAGGGTATGGTAGAGCCTTCGTCTATGAGCTTTATTACGTTTTGAATATGCACAAGAGGTCTTTGAAGCTCCTGTGCCAAAATACCTGCGATATCTCTCATGTTTCTCCTGTAAACTTAAGCGCGGGAACGTGTAAGTCCCCGCGCCCCAAAGTAATGACTTAAATAACTTATTTGTTGTTTTCCTTGTACCAGTTCATAAGGCAGCCGGCAAGAAGGATCTCGCGCTCTTCATCGGTGAGGGAGCCGACGGAAAGATCGACTTCGATCACATTATTCTTGGTGATGAGCTTTGCGGGGATCTTATCGGCTTTGTTAATTATGGCGTCCCTGATGCCCTCTACATATACGAAATCTCCGCTCTCGCAGGGGAAATCCGCGTTTTCGGGCAGGGTGAAGGGCATCATGCCCCAGTTGATGCAGTTGCTGCGATAGCGCTTGGTGGCAAATTCATAGCAGATGTTTGCCATGCCGCCAAGCACCCTCTGGCAGGAGGCGGCTTGCTCTCTTGCGGAGCCGTCGCCGGGCTTCATTGCAAATACGCAGGAGCCGATGGCGGTGTTTTTAAGTGCATCCTGTGAAAGACCGATCTTTTCAAGCGCCTTTACCGCTCTGTCGGGGCTTTGACCGGACAGCCTTTCTTCTTCAAGCTTTGCGATATCCTTGGAAAGAGAGACATATTCGGGTACCCTTCTGGAGAGCGCGAATTCTGCAAGCTTCAAGGGGTTGGAGCGATAAGATGATGTCTCACCCGAGGGAATGAGCTCGTCGGTTGTGGTGACGGGATCGCGGATAACTGCGGTGAGGTTCAAAAGCAGATTATCGGTGAGCGCGTGCATTTCGGGCCAGTCGGTGATGTTGGGACCAAACTTCAGCTCCGCTTTGGGATCTGCCTTGCCCCAGCCGTTATAAACGCGCTTTTCATATATGGAGCCGTCGTATTCGTATTCAAGGTTTGCGCTTTCGGGCTCAATATCGGTAGCGGGGGTTATAGCGCCGCCATTGAGCGCTGTTGCGGCAATGGAGCGGGCGTCCATGAGCGCAACGGAGGATATCTGACCCTGAGCGGGCTTGCTGCCCTCGCGGTTGGGGAAGTTGCGGGTGGAGTGGCGGATGGAAAGACCGTTGTTTGCGGGAACATCGCCTGCACCGAAGCAGGGACCGCAGAAAGCGGGCTTGATGATCACGCCTGATGAGAGCAGATCGGCCGCAATTCCGTTCCTGGTGATAGCCATGGAAACGGGAACGCTGCCGGGGTATACGGAAAGGCTGAAATAATCGCAGCCTACGTCGCCGCCGCGAAGTATCTGAGCAGCATCGCAGAGGTTTTCAAACAGACCGCCCGCGCAGCCGGCGATAATGCCCTGATCCGCCCAGATATGACCGTCGTGATACTTGGATACGATATCGAAATCGACCTTGGGACCGAAAGAAGCGACCGCTTCTTTCTGAACGGCGTTCAAGATATCGAGCGCATTGGCGTTCAGTTCCTTTATGGTATAAGCGTTGCTGGGATGGAAGGGCAGCGCTATCATGGATTCGATCTTGCTAAGATCGATGGTTATCATGGAATCGTAGTAGGCGATATCATCGGGCTTGAGCTCATAATAAGCCTCGGGTCTGCCGTGGACGGTATAATACTTTTTGATGGTATCGTCGGTCATCCAGATGGAGGACAGGCATGTGCTCTCAGTGGTCATAACGTCGATGGCGCAGCGGAAATCGGCGCTCAGGTTCTTTATGCCCTCGCCCACGAATTCAAGCACCTTGTTCTTTACAAAACCGTTTTTGAAGGTCGCACCCACGAGCGCGATAGCAACGTCATGAGGACCTACGCCCTTTTGGGGTTTACCTACAAGGTTTACAAGCACTACCTGGGGAGCATCAACATCATAGGTGTTGTTGAGCAGCTGCTTTGCAAGCTCGGGACCGCCTTCGCCAACGCCCATGCAGCCAAGAGCGCCGTATCTGGTATGGCTGTCGGAACCTAAGATCATTTTGCCGCAGCCTGCCAGCGCTTCCCTTGCGTACATATGGATAACGCTCTGGTTTGCGGGAACATATATGCCGCCGTATTTCTTTGCGGCGCTCAGACCGAATACATGGTCGTCCTCGTTAATGGTGCCGCCGACTGCGCAAAGGGAGTTATGGCAGTTGGTCAGAGCATAGGGGAGAGGGAATTTTTCCATGCCCGAGGCCCTTGCGGTCTGAATGATACCGACATAGGTGATGTCATGGGAAATGAGCGCATCAAACTTTATGCGCATCTTATCCTCGCTGCCCTTGTTGTGAGCGCTCATGATCTTATATGCCATGGTGCCGCGCCTTGCGTCCTTTGGTGCGGGCAGACCTTCACCGGAAGTTACGATACTGCCGTTTTTCAAATATACGCCCTCGTTATATAAACTTATCATATACTTAACCTCCAAACTTTGCAAAAATTATACCACATTACTTTACCTGAGTACAAGGCTAAATTCATATATATACGCTTTACATGCAAAGGTTTTGTATAGTAAAATGATAAAAAGGAAGAAAAGGAGGGTGAGCCGTGGCGGATTACAGGGTAAGCGTAAGGACGATGGTTGAGACCGTGATCAGATACGGCGATCTTTCCTTGGGCGCCGGAGATATGAGCATCATGCAGGATGCATCAAAGATACACAGAAAGGTTCAAAGCCAGGGCGGAGAAAATTACAGAAGTGAGGTATCGCTCAATATAAATATTGCAAGGGGAGATATTTCACTGACCGTTTTCGGCAGGATAGACGGGCTTATTGACGGCGAAATAAAGACCGTGCAGGAGATCAAGACAGTCTCCGGCTCTCCAAACGGCATGGAACGCGATATGCGCCCCGAATATTGGGCTCAGGCCGAGTGCTACGGGCACATGCTCTGCCAAAAGGAAGGCCTTGAGGGCGTAAATATTGAGCTTTTGTATGTAAGCAGGAGCGATGAGGGCGAAAAGAGCTTCCTTGAATATATGACTGCTTCCATGCTTTCGGGAAAGTTCTATTCAGTAGCCGATAAATTTTTGGATATGCTGGAAGGCCGAAGGTCATATGTTGCGATGAGGGACGCTTCGGTTCAGGCGATGAAATTCCCCTACAAGGATTATAGGAGAGGGCAGAGGGATATGATGCGCTGTGCGTACATGGCGTTCAAAAAATCGCTCCGCATGTTCGTGCAGGCTCCAACCGGTACGGGGAAGACAGCGGCATCCGTATACCCCGCGCTTATGTCGCTGAAAGCGGGAGATATAGAGAAAATTTTTTATCTGACTTCAAGGGGCACGGCGGCGTTAGGTGTGATCGAGCTCATAAACAGGCTGAAAGACAATGGGCTTGTTATGCGTGCGATCAGGATAAACAGCAAGGATTCCATGTGTCCAAGGGAAAAACGTGAATGCGGTTCAAAATTCTGCCCGCTTTGCAGGGATTATTTTGCAAAAGCGGATGCAGCGGTCGGAGAGATAGTCGATCTTGACCGCGTGATCGATATGGATGATGTGAAAAAAGCAGCGGAAAAGTATGAAATATGCCCCTATGAGCTTTCACTTGATATTTCACTTGAATGCGACATGATCATCTGTGATTACAACTATGCCTTTGATCCAAGGGTCTATCTCAGGCGCTTCTTTATGGACGGCGGCAATTTTGCCCTTTTGATAGACGAGGCGCATGACCTTCCTGACAGGGCAAGGACAATGTGGTCGGCAAAGATAGACAGCGAGGCTTTTGTGCTTTTAAGGCGCGATGTAGGCAAAAATCTTGGCAGGAGCAATGTGTTTTACAGGCTGCTCACAAGGGTGATAAGAGCCTTTGAGGCCGTTGAGGAAGATGAGGAAGAACCCAATTATGAGCTCATCGAAGCGATGGCGGGGTTCGTGGATTATATGAACTCAAACCGCACATCAGATGTTTCCGCAATAGGTCTGGAGCTTTTTTATGATGCGCAGTTCTTTATTCGGATCGCAGATGATTTCTGCGATAGATACGCTATGCGCATAAAAAAGAGCGGGAAAAAGACCTCTGTTGAGCTGCAGTGCCTGGATGCTGCGCCAAAGCTGAGTCAGGTATACGAAAAAAGCGGCGGAGCGCTGCTGTTTTCGGCAACCATGACACCGGTTGATTATTATAAGGATGTTTGCGGCGGCGACAGGCAGGACGGGCATGCGCTGCTTCCGAGCCCGTTTGACAGGGATAACCTTTTTGTTGCCTGCCTGCCGTATAAGGTGGACTATAAAAGCAGGGAAGAATCGCTTGTCAGCGTCGTTTCTGCGCTCTATGATATGTGCAGCGCAAAGCCGGGAAATTACATGGCATTTTTCCCTTCGTATGCGTATATGAAAAAGGCGTATGAGCTGTTTTCTAAGAATTACCCGCAGATCGATATTTCCGTGCAGGAAAGCTCCCTTGGAGCAAGCGAAAGGCAGGAGTTTTTGGACAGCTTCATATCCGACGGGAAAACAAGGCTCGCTTTCTGCGTGCTCGGCGGCGTTTTTGCCCAGAGCGTCGATCTGCCCGGCGAGAGACTCATCGGCGCAGCTGTTGTAAGCGTTGGGCTTCCGCAGGTATCCGACGAAATCGATGCGCTCAGAGCTTACTACGATTCTAAGAGTATGGACGGCTTTGCTTATTCAATGGTCTATCCCGGGATGTGCAGGGTGAAGCAGGCTTCGGGAAGGGTGATCCGCACCGAACAGGATAAAGGCGTGGTGCTTTTGATAGACGCAAGGTACAAACAGGCGCGTTATGCCTCGCTTTTGCCTGCGCATTTTCAGCCGATACCGATACTTAACTCGGATAATCTAAAAACCGCACTTGAAAAATTCTGGGATGGCTGAGGATAAAGACGAAATTTTTGTAAATGAGCATATAATGTTTGAAAAATACAGAAAATGTGATATAATGTAAGGCGGTACTTTTTTATTTGCAAAAGTACCGATCTTTACGGTATCCCGGAGGGAATGAGTGTGACTCGTCGCAAGCACAGCGCCGATGCGGTGCTGATTATATTAGCTGTTATGATCGCCGTAATGGGCGCTTTGTTTATATTCAATATCGGCGGCGGAATGGCGGGCTGTTCGGTAATTTTTGCGATCTTTTCCATCGCTGCGGGCATGGGCTACATGGTTTACGGTTCAAGCACCAGCGCTGCCAATAAATCCCTTGAATGGCCCATGCTGCAGGGGCTTATCGATATCCTTTTGGGTATCGTGCTGCTGATGTCGGCAAGCACATCGAACACCGTTATGATCGTTTACATCATGGCGATCTGGGCGGCAATGGGCGCGGTCGCAAGGCTCCTTAACATGAACAAGCTCAAAGGCAGCCTGAAAAACGCCACTAAGATCGGCGCGTTTTTTTGCCTTGGCGGCGCAGTGGTGATGCTGCTTGGCGCGATCCTCGGTATTGAATATACTCTTTGCACGGGTATCGGTCTTATAATTTTTGCCCTCGGCTCATTTACCTTTACCAAAAAGCGCAGAGCTTAATATCAAAGCTTGGTTCCCTGATTTTTATCAGGGAACTTTTTTATGTTTTTGTGAACAGGGAACTTTTTACAATCTTCGCCCGTTTTCTTTATTGAAGGGTTGCAGGAAATTTGATCTTGGTGTCGAATTGATAATATACGGCAATAAAATCGAATCAAATTAACAGAGCGCCATGCGTTTTATTTGCATACCCATAATGACCATTTGCCCCCCGCGGGCTCATAATAAAGGAGGGTTACTAATGCGTATCATCGTAACCGGAAAGAACATCGGCGTTTCCCAGGCTCTGGAAGACAGGGTCAACAAAAAGGTGGGCAAGCTGTCCCGCTACATCCCGGACAGCGATAATGTCGATGCAAATGTCAGGCTAACGCTTGACAAAAAACGCAACATCTGCGAGGTGACCATTCCCATCAAGGGAGCTATGCTCAGAGCGCAGGAAGAGAGCGATAACAACATGTTCATCGCTATCGACAAGGTTTGCGAGAAGCTTGAAAGACAGATCTTCCGCAACCGCAAGCACTTTGACAAGCGCCTTAAGGATACCGCGTTTGATCCCACGCTGCCCGAGTTCTCCGAGGTGGCATATGAGGAAGAGGAAGCGGCGGATTACGTCATCGTGAAGGAAAAGCGCTTTGACGTTGAACCCATGACCGCTGAGGAAGCCATCGAGCGCATGGAGCTTTTAGGGCATACCTTCTTCCTTTTCTCCAACCTTGAGACCGATTCCATCTGCGCGGTCTACAAGCGCAACGACGGCACCTACGGCCTGCTCGTACCGCAGATGTAGATCAAATAAAGGGGTGCACTCCCCATAAAAAGTGAATAACGCCATTTGGCGATAAATAAACGACCGGATCGAAAGATCCGGTCGTATTGTTTTAGTATATTACGCTTTTTATAACGCCGAGCAGCAGGTTGTGATCATAAAACAGCGAGCCTAAAAGCGATGTGTCGATCATTTCCTTAACAAAGGAGATGTTTATGACCGCAAGCACTATGGGAACGATCATAAACGCCGCTTCCATTATTATCACGCCGCGAACAAGCCCGAACGCGCCGCCAAGCAGTGAATCAAACTGCCTGAGGATCGGAAACCTGAACACACCGCTGATCACGGAATTTATGATGGTGAACAAAAGGAAGAGCACGATGAGTATGAGCAGAAAGCTCAGTATGTTCAAAACCGTGAAAGCCAATGTGTAATTGAAATAATCAGCCATGGTGGAAAGCCCGTTTGCAGAATACACCTGACCTAAGATATTATCCTGAAGGAGCGCGTTGAAAAACTCGGGGAATTCGGCCTTGGTGATAACTTCGCTTACAAATTCGGATGACGCCAAAGCTACGGGCGTGCGCGCGGCTTCAAGCGAGAAAATGCTTGCCGCACCTTCGGTATAGTGAACTATAGTGTCCAAAAGCGAGGTGTTTTCAACCAACCATCTGGAAAGCGCGGGGTGCATTATCGCGGCGCATATCCACGATATAAGAAGCCCTGCAACGTTTATCGCGCTTGAAATGAGTCCGCTTTTAAGTCCGAAAGCTATCGAAACGGCGATTATCGCCAGAATAGCAAGATCTAAAATGTTCATTCCTGTCCTTTGGGGCAAAGCCCGCTAAATTTATTTTGTGATCCTAACGATCTTTGCGGTGTTTTCGCTTCCGTAGTAAACAAAGTGAGATGCGCCTACCGCTCTTACGAAATCATATTCGCCTTCAACTGCAATCGTGTTAACCAATTCACCTTCATAGCTTAAAACATAAACGCCGTTTACCGCCGCGCAGTAAATGTACTTGTCGGTGGCAAGGAAAGCGCTGCAGCCCTCGGGAAGGGTGATGGGAGTCTTTTTATCGCTGCGCACGCTTATGATATCGGTAACATATCCATCAACGCACTGCTGGGTGGGAGCCATGATGACCGCTGCATGCTCGGAGCCCGCGGTGCTGGAGCAGAGCTGCTGATAGCCGTAGATGAGGGTGGAAACATCACCTGAGGTGCCGGTCTGGGTATCGATGGGGGTAACACTCTTGGTGCCAACGGCGATAACGGAAGAAGCGCCCTTTTCAATGGCAAGATCATAAATGATCTCGTCTGAGAAGGTCTGCATGGCAACGACCGAGCTCTGGGGCAGCCATACCGATACGGTGGATTCGGGAGAAGAACCCTGAGTGTTTACCGATACTACCCAAAGCAGCTCGCTGGTGGAATAAAAGCCCATGTTGATGATGGTCTGATTCGGGAGCACTATCTCGTCGATCTTGCCGCCGTTGCGGTTAAGGACGTAGATGGTATCGCGGTCCTTGTTCAAAAGGGCGACATCCTCAACTCCGCATTCAACATCGGCGATCTCTATATTGAGGGGCTTTTTGTAGATCTCGGTGCCGTCGCTGGCGTACATGTACAGCCATTCGTTCTGATATACGGCAACGCGCTTTGAGGCTATGCCGATCTTAGGCTCACTGGTTTCAAGGGAAACATTCCAAAGATCGTTGCCCTTGGCGTCAACGCAATAGAGGGTGGAGCCGTTGAGGTAAACGAAGCCGCCGTTGAAGGCGTGGATCTCGCTGCTTTTTGCCACCGTCATATTGCCCAGCTGGTTTATGGAACCGGCAGAGAAAAATTTATTTTTTATGATGACGAAGCCGGTTATGATAAGCGCCAGCGCGAGAATAACAGCGGCGATGATCGCTATCAGTCTTTTGTTGATATTAAACTTTATTTTCTTTGGCATATAAAGTCCTCCATATGCTATAAACGAGAAGGCAAGTGCTTCCTGTTGCGTAAAATATATAAACTCTACTATATTATAACAACAAAACGCCGTTTTGTAAATGCATACGCCCGATACGCAAAAACGTATCGGGCGTATTTGGGTTTGAAACGTGCCTAAAAAAGCTGGTTTTCCTGGCTCCAGTCCCTGAGCTGCTCAATTGCGGAATCATCGGGCTCGATAACGTTTGCCTTTCCTCTCGGGCGCACGCCAAGACCGATCGCGGCAAGTGTTCTGTAGGGTCTGACCGAAAGCTTGTATCTGCGCTTCATTTTGCATCACCTCGACTAAAGTATCCGCAATTTTTGCTATTATATGCCCGGATATCCTTTGTGAGTCTTTACGATTCGCGGTAAAAAATGATATAATGAATCATCGTGAAAATTTAATGGAGGTAAATGTTATGGCAGAAAAAACAAAATTTGATTTTGCGCAGTTTATCAAAAAAGCCGCAAAACGCTATTTCCTTGATGCTATGAGCGCTATGGCTCTGGGTCTTTTTGCATCACTGATAATCGGGCTTATCATAAGCCAGCTCAGCAAGTTTGCGTTTCTGTCCTGGCTTGCTCCTTTTGGGAGCATGCTTGCAGCTTCCTCTCCCGTTGTAGGTTCAGCCATTGGCGTTGCCTGTGCGTTCGGCCTTAAAGTAAAGCCCCTTGCAATGCTTGCAAGCGCGGCTACAGGCGCTATCGGCTACGACCTTGGCGGTCCTGTGGGCGCTTATGTAGCCTCTGTCGTGGGCGCAGAGCTCGGAAACCTTATTGCGGGCAAAACCCCGGTGGATATCGTTCTTGTGCCCATAGTGACCATCATCACAGGCGGCCTTGCCGGCACTTTTGTAGGTCCCGGCGTCAGCGCAATGATGAGCGGTCTTGGTGCGTTTATAAACACCGCGACCGAGATGAATCCCGTGCCCATGGGCATCATCGTTTCCACCGTCGTTGGCATGGTGCTCACCCTTCCCATTTCCTCTGCCGCGCTTTGCATATCGCTGGGGCTTGAGGGCATTGCAGCGGGTGCTGCGGCAGTAGGCTGTTCCGCGCAGATGATCGGCTTTGCCGTTATGAGCTACAGGGAGAACAAATTCGGCGGTCTTTTGGCGCAGGGTCTTGGCACTTCGATGCTGCA
>SVHB01000079.1 GCA_015056005.1 Clostridiales bacterium | reverse complement strand
CCAAGGGTTTGCAACCCTTGGATCCCGCGGCTTTTTGATCAGTAAATTTCATACGATAGCTTACGAGGAACCCGTAAAGTATGGGTTCCTCGTGATTTATTATCAGGGGAGTTATACGACACAGATTCGGACGGCATATCGCCCGTTTCTGTTTTGCGAGAGCTGATTTAAGCCGTGTCAAAGTATCCGCGTGCGCGATTACAGACGATAGGGAAAATATATTTGTTTGAGTTTTTGGTTACTTATGACAAGCCCAAAACCCATATCCGCGCACATATCGCGCGCCGAAGGCGCATATCGCTCACCGAAGGTGAATATCGCACGCGAAGCGTATATCGCTGCGGTACCACCGCAATGTATTGGCTGCCCCCGCCTAACCTTCTTCCACATCCCGCGAATCCCACCCCACCGCCTGACTCTCCTGAAAATAAATCACGAGGAACCCATACTTTACGGGTTCCTCGTAAGCTAACGTATGAAATTATCTGATCCCAAAGATTCAGGAATCCAAGGGATGAAATCCCTTGGTGGATGAGGGTTTGGGAGAAGGCAACGCCTTCTTCCAAAAAACGTACCCCCTTCCCCCTGGCCTTAAGCCTTCTTGACCTCGCGGTTGCCGAGCTTAAGCATGATAACCATAGCTACTGCAAAGATGGCAAGACCGGCACCGAGGGTGATCCAGGGATTGCCGCCGCAAAGGCCGCTTACGATATAACCGAGGAAGCAGCACACTGCAACGGTCAGGGCGTAGGGCAGCTGAGTGGAGACATGCTCCATATGCACGCAGCCCGCGCCGGTGGAGGAGAGGATGGTAGTATCGGAAATGGGGGAGCAATGATCGCCGAAAACGGAGCCTGCCAGGGTTGCGGAGAGGGCAACGATGGTGAGTTCGGGAGCGATCTGAGCGCAAACGGGAACGATGATGGGGATGAGGATACCGAAGGTGCCCCAGGCGGTGCCCATGGAGAAGGACAGGAACGCAGCGATCGCAAACACGATAGCGGGGATGGTCCATGCGGGCAGAGCAGATGCGGCAACGATACCGGAAACATATTCACCGGTCATGAGCAGCTCGCGGCAGACGCCGGAGATGGTCCATGCAAGGGTGAGGATGATGCAAGCGGGAACCATGGACTTAACGCCGATGGTGATGCCGTTCATGAAATCGCGGAAGGAAACGACCTTGCGGGGGATGTACATAACAAATGCAACCACCAGAGCCGCGAAACCGCCCACGATCAGGGAAGGAGTGGGAGAGCAGTTACCGAAAGCAGCTGCGAGGCTGTGATAAGCGGGATCGTCGCCCCAAAGGCCGCCGGTGTAGAGCATTTCAAGCACGGAGAAAACGATCAGAGCGATAACGGGAACGAGCATATCCCAGATGGTGCCCTTGCTGGAAACTTCATATTCGCTCTCGATATTGGTGTCGACAGCGCCGAGGTCACCCTTGGCTGCCTTGAGCTCAGCCTTTCTCATTGGGCCGAAGTCGAGCTTGGAGATGCACAGGAAGGCTACCATGACGAGAGACAGGATAGCATAGAGGTTGAAGGGGATGGTTGCGATAAACGCGGAAAGCTCGCTTTCGTACATGCCGGTTGCGGCGATGTTGGAGCCGACTGCAGCTGCCCAGGAAGAGATGGGAGCGATGATGCAGATGGGAGCTGCGGTAGCGTCGATGATGTAGGACAGCTTGGAGCGGGAGATACCGTACTTATCGGTAACGGGCTTCATAACGGTACCTACGGTGAGGCAGTTGAAATAGTCATCTATGAAGATGAGGATGCCCAGAGCGCCGGTTGCCAGCATCGCGGAGCGCTTGCCCTTGATCTTGGAAGCAGCCCAGCGGCCGTAAGCTCTGGAACCGCCGGCCATGCCGGTAACGACTACCAGCGCACCCAGCAGGCAAAGGAACAGGATGATGCCGACGTCCATTCTGCCGGTCATCAGGTTGAAGGTGGTCTCAACGGTGCCGATGATGGGGTTGAGGCCGGAAGCGATGGAGTAGATCAGGGTACCGGAGAGGATACCGATGATCAGAGAAGAAATGACTTCCTTAGTCAGCAGCGCCAGCGCGATAGCGATGATAGGCGGCAGGATCGAAAGGATGCCTACATTTACTGGATCCATAGAATTATTCCCTCACAATTATTTTTTGTTACAAAGATTATACTTTGTATGCGCGGATAATGCAAGTAAATTTAGGCATTTTTTCATAATTTATGTTAAAAAACGCTTCCATACGCCCAATCGGCGCAATTTTTGAAGCGTTTTTTGTAAAATCTATTCAATTATACCGTGATAAACATAGGTTTATGCATCTGTATCATCCGCGCCCGGGGAAAGAAAAGGCACGCTTGCATTATTAAGCGCCCTGCTTACGATCGACGCGGGCAGCGCCCCGTGCTTTGGCGCTTTGGGCACGTGAAGCTCTTTGAGCTTGTCCCTGTTTGATACAAGAGGAAAAAGCAGAGGAAAGCGCGACAGTCTCAGCAGTTTTCTGCACTTTTTTATGTACCCCGAAAGCTCTGCCCTTTCCAGCCCGAACGCAAACGCCGCCGCCTTGACTGCTGACGGGTCTTGGGTCAAAAGCCTTTCAAGCTTTTCCCTGTGCGGTTTTTCAATGCCGGCTTTTAACATGAACACCCTGTCGATCTCGCCCGATAAGCGACTGTCGCAATTACCGATGATCTCCTCCAGCCGTTTTGCGCAAAGAAACCCCGCAGCGCAGGCTAAAACCGCGTCGGAACTTTTGGCAATCGTTTCAATATTTTGCATATACTCGTCTGCGCCTATGCGTTTGAGCCGCTCGGCCTTTTCGGGACGGTATATTTTCAGCAGCCCCATTACCTGCGCGCCAAGCAAAAACGCGCTTTTGTTGTTGTTAATCTTGTTTTGGATATCCTCTGGGAAATGCGGCAGCGCCGCCATGGAAAAATAATGATTCGCGCCGGGATTTGGCAAAACGCCCGCCTCCGATCTTTTGTTTCCTTATATATTACCACAAAAAATCCGCTGCAGGCAGTAGTTTTCAATTATTTCATATTAGTTTATCTGTTGACAAGTTCTGTTCAATGGTGTATCCTGAAATCACAAAGAAAAAACTTAAAAGCAGGAGGATCTCGAAATGTCCGAAACCCAAAGAACAGAAGAATCGAGAAGAGCTCATCTTGAAAGAAGATTCGCCCAGTGGGCCGAAATGTTTCAGAAAATCGAGGGCGAAGGCTGGGATATTATCCCTCTTTATGAAAACGGAACCCCCGATTTCATAGCCGACTGCGGTCAGGAAGAGCCAAGGCTTGCGCTCAGACCTAAAATGGAAAACTCAAACGGCACCGTGATCATCTGCGCCGGCGGCGGTTTCCGCTACAAGACCCACCACGAAGCCTATCAGGTCGCCTATGCCTTGGTAAAGCATAATTTCGATCCCGTCATACTTGATTACAGGGTCGCTCCCCATACCTCCGAGCAGGCTATCGCCGATGGCTTTGCCGCGATTAAAAAGGTGCGCGAGCTTCGCGAGGGCAAGGTAGCCATAATGGGCTTCTCCGCAGGCGGTATGATGGCCGCTGCAGCCGGAGCAAGATACGAAGACGAACAGTCCCGCCCCGACGCCTGCGTGGTCTGCTACGGCGCAATGGATTTTGTGAACGCCGTCGGCGGTTTAAGCTACGACAGCGCCTCTCAGCGCGAAAAGGCAAGAACTTCTACCATTTTGAACCTCTCCCCCGATTCTCCCCCTTATTTCATCTTTCAGACCACCGCAGACGATCCCCGCTTTGGATTGGAGCTCTCTATGGGCCTTGCCAGAAACGGTATCCCCTTTGAGCTTCACATCTTCGAAGGCGGCAGGCACGGCGGCGGCCTCTACGACGGCGTCAGCGAAGCCCCCGATTTCCCCCGCACCGCTCTCTGGCTCCCCATGGCAGCAAGCTGGCTGAAGGATATGGGGTTTTAGGGGAAAGGTTACGTTCGAGAGGGTTTCACCCTCTCGAGCTCTCTGACCAAGGGATTGCATCCCTTGGATCCCGCGGCATTTTGATTGTATAATTTTATACGTTAGCTTACGCGTTGCCCGAAAGATTGGGCAACGCGTGATTGCTTTTTTGAGCGGTTATGCTGTGGAGATCTGGACGGCTTATCGGCCGTTTCTGTTTTTGCGAGAGCTGATTCAAACAGGGTCAAAGTATCCGCGTGCGCGATTACAGACGATAGGGAAAATATATTTGTTTGAGTTTTTGGTTACTTATGATAAGCCGCAAACCCATGTTCGCGCACATATCGCGCGGCGAAGCCGCATATCGCTCACCAAAGGTGAATATCGCACGCGAAGCGTATATCGCTGCGGTACCACCGCAATGTATTGGCTGCCCCCGCCTAACCTTCTTCCACATCCCGCGAATCCCACCCCACCGCCTGCCTCTCCTAAAAACAAATCACGAGGAACCCATACTTTACGGGTTCCTCGTAAGCTAACATATGAAATTATCTGATCCCACAGCCGCGGAGTCCAGAGGATGCAATCCTCTGGTCGGATGGGGCTTGGGGAAGGGTGAAACCCTTCACCAAAAAACCGCAGCTATCTCGAACGTACCCCCAAAAAGAGCGATATGTTTGCTTGCGCAAACGCGATATGCGGCTTCGCCGCGCGATATGTGCGCGAGGGGGCTTTTGCATCTTATCACAGTAACCGGTTCTTCAGCCGTCATAAATTTCGCGTTCTTTTATATCCGCGCACGCGGATACTTTGACACGGTTTGAATTTGCTCTCGTAAAAGAGAAACGGGCAATAAGCTGTCCCAATCTCTACAGCCTAACCGCCCACAAAATAAATCACGCGTGACCCATACTTTACGGGTCACGCGTAAGCAAACGTATTCAATTACTAGACCAAATGCCGCGGGATCCAAGGGATGCAATCCCTTGGTGGAGAGCTCGAGAGGTGAAACCTCTCGAACGTCCCCCCGGGCTTGGGGAAGGGTGAAACCCTTCACCAAAAACCGTCCCCAAAAAACCGTCCCCAAAAACAAATCTTGACAGCGCAGGCGCGGGCGTGTATAATTAAAAATCTCTCACGACAATCAAATATGCGGGTCCCCAAGAAACATGGAGGAAGTTATGATAATTTCTCTTCGCTCAATAGGCAAGGACTACATTGTCTACAAAAAGCTGCGCGGCTTTGCGCGGGAAAGGAAGACTGTACATGCGCTGAGCGATGTCAGCTTTGACATATCTCAGGGCGAGATAGTTGGCTACATCGGGCAAAACGGCGCGGGGAAGAGCACCACGATCAAGATCATGAGCGGGATACTAACGCCGAGCGCAGGTGAGTGCACTGTTTTGGGCAGGGTGCCGTACAAAAAGCGGCGCGAGCACGTAAAGCATATCGGGGTCGTGTTCGGGCAGCGCTCGTCGCTTTGGTGGGATGTGCCGATCATCGACTCGTTTGACCTTCTGGCGGACATATTTGGTGTAGGTAAGGCGGATTACAAAAGGACGCTTGACGAGCTGAGCGAAAGCCTTGATATTGGCAGCCTGCTGAGCACACCTGCGCGCCAGCTGAGCCTTGGGCAAAGGATGCGCTGTGAGATCGCGGCGTCGCTTCTGCACTCCCCTGAGATACTTTTCCTTGACGAGCCGACCATCGGGCTTGATGCTGTGAGCAAGATCGCGGTAAGGCAGTTCATCACGAAGATCAACCGCGAGCGCGGGGTGACGGTCATCCTCACCACCCACGACATGAACGACATCGAAGCGCTTGCAAGCAGGGTCATGCTGCTTGAGGGCGGCAGGCTCAGGTACGACGGCACGCTTGACGATATCAGGAAGAAATATGCGGGCGACAAGATAATGACCGCGCATTTTGCATCAGGCGACAGCATAACGGATATCCCCGGCGTGCATTTTGAGGAGATTTCTTCCCAGCGCGCTGTTTTGCGCTTTGACGCTTCCCTGATACCCGCAGATAAGGTGATAAAGAGCTTGTCCGATCAGGTGCATCTGACCGACATTTCGGTATCCGATCCGCCGATAGAAAACATTGTTGCCAACATGTACAAGAGCATGGGCGGTGAGCGGGATGCATAACGCGCGTGTTTTTATATCGATGTTCATGATACGGCTCAGGACAGTCCTTCAGTACCGCACAGCCGCGTGGGCGGGCGTGCTGACCCAGTTTGCGTGGGGGTTCATGTACGTGATGCTGTACAGGGCGTTTTATGACAGTTCAAGCGCCGTTCAGCCGATATCGCTGTCTCAGCTTACCAGCTATATCTGGCTTCAGCAGGCATTCCTTGCTTTTATCATGATCTGGTTTCGCGATAACGAGCTTGCAAACATGATAACCGGCGGCGCGATAGCATACGAGCTTGCGCGCCCGGTCGATTTGTATACCATATGGTACGCGCGGCTTCTGGGGCAGAGGATAGCGCAGGCGTCGCTCAGGTGCCTGCCCATACTGTTTGTCGCGGCGCTCCTGCCAAAACCCTACGCGCTTGGCGCGCCGGGGTCTTTTGTATCGCTTCTGCTGTTTATACCGACTCTGCTGTTGGGCGTATGTCTTATGGTATCGCTGTCGATGCTCGTATATGCCACCATGTTCAAGACCATGAACGCGACCGGCTCGCATGCGGTTTTCGCTGTATTTGTAGAGTTTTTGTCCGGCAACATAATCCCTGTGCCGCTCATGCCCGCGTGGATGCAGAAAATTATATACCTTCTGCCCTTCCGCTTTGTTTCGGATTTCCCTTTCCGCGTGTATTCGGGCAACATCCCGCCCATGGAAGCGCTCTTTGGTCTTGCTCAGCAGCTGTTCTGGCTGACCGTAGTGATCGCTTTGGGCAAGTTCCTCTTCTCCCGCCTTCTGCGCGGCGTGGTTATACAGGGAGGTTAGGCTGATGAAGTTATATTTTAAGCATGTGCTCATGCATATTCGCAGTCAGCTGGAGTACAGGGCGTCCTTTTTCCTTCTGATGGCTGTGCAGGTGATGACGCCGTTTACGAGCTTTCTTGGGATATTCTTCCTCTTTGACCGCTTTGGGAACATCCGCGGCTATACCTTCGGGCAGATAATGCTGTGCTTCGGCGTGACCTACTGCGCTTACGCTATCGCCGAGGCGTTCACGCGCGGCTACGACAGCTTCGCGTCCCTCATCCGCACGGGCAAATTCGATCGCCTGATGCTGCAGCCGCGCCCGATCGGGCTTCTGGTGCTTTGCTCAGCATTTGAAATGAACCGAGTGGGCAAGCTCTGCTTTGCGTTCATCCTCCTGATCTTAGGCGTTTTCTACAGCGGCATTGTTTGGTCGTTTGTTAAGATCCTTGTTCTCATTGCCATGGTTCTGGGCGGCGCAATGATGTTTTCGGGCGTTTGGATGGCGTTTGCGGTCATCTGCTTCTTCACTATCGAGGGCGTTGAGGTCACAAATATCTTCGCCGACGGCAGCAGAGAGCTCTCATCTTACCCGCTTGATATTTACGCAAAACCCGTGCAGAAGTTCTTTACCTTCGTTATCCCTTTCGGGATGATGAACTACATCCCCTTAAAGTTCCTCATGGACCAAGCCTCCCCCATCTGCGCCCTCGCACCCTTGGCAGGGCTGCTGTTCCTAATCATCGCTCAGCTGATATTCAACCTCGGCGTAAAAAAATACGTCTCGACGGGGTCGTAGGTTTTTTTGGGGGGGTCTTGAGGGAAGGCTTTCAGCCTTCCCTCAAACTCCCATCTGACCAAGGGATTGCATCCCTTGGATCCCGCGGCATTTTGATTGAGGAATTGAATACGTTAGCTTACGCGTTGCCCGTAAAGTGTGGGCAACGCGTGATTGCTTTTGGGAGCGGTTATACGGCTGGGTGAGATTCGCGGTATAGGGAAGAAGGTAATACATCGGCAGCCAATGCATTGCGGTTGTACCGCAGCGATATACGCTTCGCGTGCGATATTCACCTTTGGTGAGCGATATGCGGCTTGTGCGCGCGATATGTGCGCGAACATGGGTTTACGGCTTATCATAAGTAACTAACATTCAAACCAATATATTTTCGCTGTCGTCTGCATCCGCGCACGCGGATACTTTGACCCTGTTTGAATCAGCTCTCGCAAAACAGAAACGGGCGATAAGCTGTCCAAATCTCTACAGCCTAACCGCCCACAAAATGAATCACGCGTGACCCATACTTTACGGGTCACGCGTAAGCAAACGTATTCAATTACTAGACCAAATGCCGCGGAGTCCAGAGGATGCAATCCTCTGGTCAGATGGGGCTTGGGGAAGGGTGAAACCCTTCACCAAAAACCGTCCCCCTACAGAATCCTCGCAGCGGAATCGGAGTCGGTGTACAGGCAGCAATCGGGGTGAGTGCGAAGGATAGTTGCGGGGCAGGCTGTGGAGACGGGGTCGTTCACGGTATGGTAGACCGCATCGGCTTTGGTGGGCGCGGGAACGACGCAGACCATCTTTTTAGCCCTTGTGAGCGCGGGGATGGTGACGGAAAGGGCGTGAGTGGGTACCTGATCGATGGCAGCAAAGCAGCCGTCGTTTACCTGCTGCTGTCTGCAGCGCTGTTCAAGCTCGACCACCTTCACGGAGACCTTGTCATTGAAATCCGCAACGGGCGGATCGTTGAAAGCGATATGACCGTTCTCGCCGATACCCAGCACGCAAAGGTCAAGGGGATTTTCATCAAGCAGTTTGCCGTACCTTGCGGCTTCTTCGTTTGCGTCGGGCGCGTTGCCGTTTATGAGGTTCACGCTCTTAAAGGGCAGCGAGTCAAACAGGGCGCGCTTTAAGAAATTGCGGAAGCCTGCGGGATGCTTTTCATCAAGACCAACGTACTCGTCCATGTGATAAGCGTTGATCCTTGACCAATCGATCCCATCTTCGCCCTTGAGATACTCCAGCACCTCGTTCTGGGAAGGCGCGGCAGCAAACATTACGTTGATGGACTCCTTTTGGGCAAGCAGCGCTTTGATATAAGCCGCTGCATCCTCGCCCGCTCTTGTGCCCATTGCTGCGCGGGTATCAAACGCCATTACCTTCAGCTTTTCAGCCATAAATTCCTTAACGATCATATTTATCACCTCATGTGCGGATTATCTGTTGATCAAACAGGTTTTAAGTATTGCTGACCCAAGCGTTAAAAATTCTGTCAGCTCTCCTCAACTACGCCTAAGTTCACGGCTTTTCGCTGTTTGCCGTTTTCGTTTACTATAACAGCGCCGAATACCTCGGGAGATTTTAAGATGCCCGCTACCTTGAACTGGTATTCGTAGCACCAAAGCTCATCTTCACTGCGCCAGGAGTTGGGGCTCTGGTAGAAATAGACGCCGGGGGTATGATGCAGCTGAGCAAAGCCGTTCTGGCGAGTGCCGTAAAGCATCACATCAATGTCATGTTCGCCTGCGGGAATAT
Source organism: Clostridiales bacterium (assembly GCA_015056005.1). GTDB lineage: Bacteria > Bacillota > Clostridia > Christensenellales > UBA1750 > SIG373. Next base: position 1,119 of record SVHB01000079.1, on the reverse strand, counting down.
CGATCCTGAGCGTATAGGGAGAAAACGCGATATTGCCCACATCTTTGCCGTCTGCGAACACCTTCACAAGACCGCCCCTGTATCTGGGCACCTTTATCGTGAACGCGCCCTCATTTCTGACCCTGAGCTTATATTTGATGTTTCCGGTGTAGAAGGGGAGACCCTGCGGCACGATATCGCCAAAGCCGAGGAAGCGCACGGGCTGAGTGACAGTCTTTTTAGTGCCGTTTACCTTCACGCCGAAATCGCCCAGAAGGTAGAACGCTTCAAGGTTGGTGCGCCTGCCGATGGGCACGGTGATCTCAAGAACATTTTCGCCGATGTTAAGCGCGGGAAGGTCCATCTTTCTTATGCATTTATCAACGTACCAGCCCTTGTCGATATAATTTACTTTTACGCCGTTCAATCTCACTACCGCCTGCTCTGGTTCCTCCAGCGCAAGGGATATGCCCTGCGCCTTGATCTGAGAGGGTATTATAAACCTAAGAGTAAGGCGATCCTTGGGATCTTCGGGGGAGAGCAGATAGGGCTGAAGTACTTCTTTGCGCCTAAGCGGGATATCGAGCTGACGCCTGACTTCGTTATCGATCCTCAGTATCTCTTCTTCGGGCATGAACTCGCCGCCGTTGAAGGAATATTCCGCCATATCAAGAAGCAGCATGTTGGGCTCTGTAAGCTCAACGGGTACGCAGGAGAATTTGACATCGGGAGAAGCTTTCTTTTCCTGAACCTGATTACCTTCAAGCGCATCGCCCCTGCCGGGGGTGAGTTTTAAGAGCATGGACTCGTGCATATACCACCTGCGCTCGATCACGGTATCGCCGCCGCGGTAGGAAACGGGGAGCGCGCTTATCTCACCTGTCATGGTATCATAGAGCTCGGCTTTATATTCGCCCTTTAAGGTAAAGCGAAGCATTCCGTAATCGTCGACATCGGGGCTCACGGGGTTTTTACCGTTGCAGATGAACAGCCAGTAATTTTCGCCGTCCTGCCTAAGCTGATAGAGCTGCCTGCCGTCCCTCTTGCCTTCCATATTGCGGATATCGATGAAGCGGAAGGGTTCAAGCGCTAAAAGGATGGCGTTGTCGTCGTCGCTTACGCAGGTGGAAATGTCATAGA
>SVHB01000078.1 GCA_015056005.1 Clostridiales bacterium | reverse complement strand
GGTGACCTCTATCGTCAATATGCCCGCAGTCATTTCTCTTTCCCTTTCCATAAGCCTTGTCCCGGCGATTTCGGCTGCAATGGAGCAGGGAAGAAGGGAATATACGGGCAAAATCGCCTATACGGGCATGAAGCTGGCGGCGCTTATCGGCTTTCCCTGCGCAGTGGGCATTTTCCTTCTTGCAAGCCCGATACTTGACCTTCTGAGCTCCACTTATACGCCCGAGCAGCATGAGATCGCGGTAAGGCTGCTTAAGATCATGGCGTTTGCGATAATTTTCCTTACCATGACCCAGACCACCACCGGTATGCTGCAGGGGCTTTCAAAGCCTCTTTTGCCCGTCTATTCTCTGGGCATCGGCGCGGTGATCAAGATCGCTCTTAACTATACGCTGATCGCGATACCTTCTGTCAATATCGCGGGTGCGGCAATAGGCTCGCTTGTGTGCTATGCGATAGCATCCGTTATAAACATATGGAACGTAAAGAAGCACGCGGGCATGAAGTTCAGCTTTGTAAAACAGATCGCGCTTCCTGCGATATCCGCGCTTATAATGGGGCTCGCGGTATATTTTGTGAATCTGCTTTTGGAGGATATCCTTGGTCAGACGCTTTCCATGTTTGCCTGCATCGGCGTGGGCGTGATCGTATATGCGGTCATGATATTTGTTCTGGGCGCTGTGACCAAAGACGACCTTGACTGGATACCCAAAGGGCATAAGCTGAAGAAATTGCTGAGATATTAACGGATAAAAAGGGGTAATTCGGATGAAACTGATTATAGCGGCGCTGGGCGTATCGGGCATCGGCGGGATGACCGTTGACGCATACGAAGCTTTAAGGGAAAATCATGTAATATTCCGCACTGCAGTGCACGAAGCGGCAAGGCAGCTCATAGAAAAAGGCATATCTTGGGAGACTCTTGACGATCTCTACGATTCTCAGGACGATTTTGATGCTCTTGATGATGCCATCGCTCAAAAGGTCATTGAGTCCTTGCACGAACACGGCACAGTTGTTTATGCCGTAGCCGGCGGCGCGGGCTTTGGAGATTCATCCGTGCCATTGGTTATAAAAGAAGCCGAAAAGGCCGGCGCGGAGATAAAAGCGCTTCCCGGATGCGGTTATTTTGAGCAGGCTGCGCTGCTTGGCGGCGGAATGATGAACGCTTTCGTCTGCCCCGCCCTGCTGCTTGAAAAGCAGATGATAAACACCTTGTATCCTCTTGTTATCACCGAAATCAACGATGTGATACAGGCGGGCGAGGTAAAGCTCACCTTAATGGAGCGCTATCCGGATGACTGCCGTGTCACCATGATAGATGGAGAATCAAGATGGGTTTTCCCTCTGCATGAGCTGGATAAGCAAAAAAAATACTCACATTCAGCAATTATTTCGCTTCCCCCCATTGACATTAAGGCTCTTTCAAGGTATGATTTTAATCGTTTGCTGCGTATCATTTCGATACTGCGCGGACAGGATGACGACTTCGAAGGCTGCCCCTGGGATATGGAGCAAACGCATGATTCCATCAAGCGCGACCTTGTGGAAGAGGCATATGAGGCGGTCGAGGCGATCGATTCGGGCGACGGCTTTACCATGGCGGACGAGCTTGGTGATATGCTTTTGCAGATAGTCCTTCATGCCCAGATCGGCAGGGAAGAGGGCGAGTTCGATATCGACGATATCACCACCGCCATATGCGAAAAGATGATATACCGTCATCCCCATATCTTTGCCGATGCGAATGCCGAAACTGCGGATGATGTGCTCAAGGCTTGGGACAAGCTGAAGCTCAAGGAGAAGAAGCAGGCTTCCGTTGCTCAGTCCATGCGCGATCTGCCAAAGGCGATGCCCGCGCTCATGCGCGCAGCCAAGGTACAAAAGCGTGCCGCAAACGCCGGTTTTGATTTTACCGACGCTCTTGAAGCAATGAAAAAGCTTCCCGAAGAGATCGAGGAAGTGAAGGAAGCTATAAAGAAAGGCGATCAAAAAGATCTTGAAATGGAGCTTGGCGATCTTCTGTTTGCGGTGGTAAATGTAATAAGATTGCTCAAGGTGGATGCCGAGCTTTCGCTCAATGCTTCATCGAACAAGTTTATCAGGCGCTTTGAGTATCTGGAAAACGCAGCCCAAAAGCTCAAAAAGAGCGTTGCGGAGCTTACCTTTGAGGAGAGCGACGCGATTTGGGAAGAGGCAAAGAAAGCCTTAAAAGACAATTAAATCAGCTTGAGTATTTGCGAAAACGCGAATTTTCATAAAGAGTTAAGCGGTTTTACGCCGTACAATTTTCAAGGAGGTTCATAGGTAATGAACAAAAATGAACTCATAGCCATCATGGCTGAAAAATGCAATATGAGCAAAAAGGACGCTGAGCAGGCTCTGTCCGCTGTTACTTCCACCATCTGCGAAGAACTCGCACGCGGCGGCAAGGTTCAGATTGTCGGCTTCGGTTCCTTCGAAGTTAAGCATCGCGTTGCCCACAAGGGTCACAACCCCGTAACCAAGGAGCCCATGACCATTCCTGCAAGCAATACCCCCTTCTTCAAGGCCGGTAAGATCCTGAAGGAAAGCGTTAAGTAATTGGCTTTTCAGCGCGCTAAGGTTATTTGGCGCGCTTTTTTACTTTTTCATGGGAGTGATATAAATGAGACTTGATAAATATCTGAAGGTATCCAGACTTATAAAGCGCCGCACCGTAGCGAACGAAGCCTGCGACGCAGGCAGGGTCTCTATCGGCGGCAAGGTCGTAAAGGCTTCCTATGAGGTCAAGGTAGGCGACGTGATAGAACTGCATTTCGGCGAAAAGGTATCCAGGTACGAGGTCGTGAGCATTCAGGAAAACGTAAGGAAGGATGCCGCTGCGGATATGTACCGCGCGATCCTGTGATATGAGCACCTGGGTAATCATCGCAGCCGCCGGCAGGGGCGCAAGGAGCGGCTTTTCGGATAATAAGGTTTTTGCCGATATTGGCGGGATGCCCGTTATCGCAAAGACCATGCTCGCCTTTGAAGATCATACAGCGATCGACGGCATAGCTGTGACCTACGCGCAGGGTGAGGACGAGCGAATACGTGCGATCGCAGAAAAGTATAATATAAGGAAGCTTTTGCATTTGGTAAAGGGCGGAAATACCAGACAGGAGTCGGTGCATAATGCTCTCAAAGCGCTGCCCGGGGATTGTTCGGTGGTTCTTATCCATGACGGAGCAAGACCATTTGTAAAAGGCAGTGTCATAAGCGAGTGCATCGCGGTCGCCATGAGCAAAGGCGCCTGTATCGCGGCAACGCCGGTCAAGGATACCATAAAGGAGACCGACGGCGGCGTTATAGTTTCGACTCCTGACAGAAACAGGCTTTTTGCCGCGCAGACCCCGCAGGCGTTTATACGTGAACTTATTACCGAGGCCTATGCCAAAGCGAGTGCCTGCGGTATAAGTGCTACCGACGATGCTTCCCTTGCCGAGCATTTCGGGCATAAGGTGTATATAGTGGAAAGCGGCGACGAAAACCTGAAGCTTACTACCCCTTCGGATTTTGAAAGGGCTCAGACGGGATATGTTTACCGTGTGGGGCAGGGATATGACGCACACAGGCTGGTTGAGGGCAGGGAGCTTTGGCTCGCAGGAGTAAAGATCGAATACGAAAAGGGTCTGCTCGGGCACAGCGACGCGGACTGCGCCCTGCATGCGCTTTGCGATGCGCTGCTGGGAGCATGCGCCCTTGGTGATATCGGAGGGCTTTTCCCCGATAACGATCCCAAGTACAAAGATATTTCGTCCTTGATACTGCTTGAAAGGACTGTTGAGGTCATACGGGAAAGCGGCTTTGAACCCGTGAATGCCGACGTGACTATCATCGCCCAAAGACCTAAGCTCATGCCCTACAGGCAGGAAATGCGCAAAAAAATAGCGGAAACGATGGGCGTGGATGTTTCCTGCATTTCCGTTAAGGCAACCACCACCGAAAAGATGGGGTTTGAAGGCGAAGGACTTGGTATATCTTCGCATGCGGTGGCTTGCGTGCTGAGTAAAAGATGAAGTATTTCAGATGGAGCATATAATATGAAGAAAATCGCTCTGGCGATGATATTGTGCATTGCCGCAATGTCGCTTTTCGGGTGTTCGGGGAAAAGCTCAGACGATTCCGCACTTTTGCAGATGGCTGCTGATTCCAATAACAGGATAACTGCGCTGGAAAACAGGATAGCGGAGCTTGAAGCAAAAATTGCTGTGATGGAGGGAGAGACTCTGAGCAGCGATTCTATAGTTGTTCAAAAGCCGCTGCCCGAAGACGATTTAAGCGAAGAAGAACGCATTGTCTTTGATGTGATGAAAGAGTACATCAATACCGATGCATTTCATAAAGCCTCAAAGAACGGGGGCAGGATCCTTCAAGCAATGGAGTATAAGATGAAGGATCTTGAAGGTTTCTTCGTCGATGCGGTCTTTATATACTTTGAAGCGGATGAGGACATGTTTGGCTATAATGCGGGCATGGTCATTATCGATCGCCCAAGCGGCGAGGTTTTTGACCGCACTGTGTTTAACGGCGATTTTTCTATACCGCCCAAGGATCATACCGAGGTTTATTCTATCTGTGCATCAGGTTACGACAACTTTCTGGACGGAAGCCCGATATTATGGTCAGAAACCGAGTATTATGAGGTTTTTTCACAGGAGAGCATCGATAAGTTGAACGACCTTCTGACTGAATGATTTAAAACCTGAGTATATTTAAGAAAAAGCCCGAATGCTTTGAGCGTTCGGGCTTTCATGTTATTTATCGACATATACTATTGAAGCGTGCCATAATCTGCTCCTGACTCTGCCTGAATCCTTGGCATAGCCTGCGCCGGGAGCGTCGTTGAGCGGCGCGGGATGGGGCTTTCCGTCGATTATATCCTGAGCGTTTTGGATGAAATAATCTATATAACGCTTTGTGATGGGGCCGCCGTTGTGCTGGGGGATGATAAAATCGTACTCGCTTTCCCTTGCCTTGAGCTTTTTCATGTTTTCAAGGAATGCGGGAACTGCTGAAATATCGGGCAGCGCTGCCTGGCCTGCGTCGAACTCATCGCCGGGGAAAAGGAGCCTTTGTCCGTGGTCGAGGAAGGTCAGGCTGCCCTTGTGATGAGCCGGGGTGTGGATGCATTCGACCTTTCTTTCGCCAAGGTCGAAAACATAGCCGTCGTCGATAACTGCGATCTCATAATCGGGGTATGGCATGTTTTCCCACCACGCGGGGTCAAGGCGGGAAAAGGCGCGCTTTGCGCCGTTGACGGACTCGGCGTGCATATGCACCTTTTTGAACCAGGCGTTGCCGCCGGTGTGATCCCAATGACCGTGGGTGTTGACCACATCAATGGGTTTTGAGGTCAAACGCTCAATTATGTTGGGGAAATCGCCCCTGCCGTAGCCTGTATCGATCAGAAGCGCTCTTTTTTTGCCCTCCAGAAGGAAGCAGTAGAGACCTTCGCCGTATTGGATAGCGTAGGTGTCTGTAAACATCTCCCAATAGCGGTACTCGCAGTCTCCGTTTTGACGGATTATATTGTGGCTTCCCAAAAATTCTGCCATGTTTTCGCCTCCTTTTCTTTATGATATGACTTTATCATTTTTCAAAGCTCACAGCAATCATCAAAATTGCATTTTTATAAAAAATGAAAAATGATGTGTCGTTGAAATAGGAGAGCGGGGTTGATATAATATAAGAAAGCAAATTCTAAGGAGCGGATGATATGAAGATCATAGCGCACAGAAACGAGACGCCGGGCAGGCAGGAAGGCTCGATAGAAAGCCTTGAATATTCCGCAAAGGAAGGCATATTCGCGGTCGAGTGCGACGTAAGAAAAACGGGCGACGGAAAGTATGTCATATTCCACGACGGCGATCTTATGCGCCTTGCGGGAGTGGACAAAAGCGTGGGCGAGATCACTTTGGATGAGATGAAAGAACATCTGAAAAAAGCGGGAAGAGCGGTGCTCACCTTGGATGAACTGATAAAAAACTACAAAAAGGCTACTCCTATACTTCTGCATATAAAGATGCATACGCCCTATAAGGATCTTATCGAGTGTCTGAAGGAAGCGAAAGATATGTTCATTTTCGGCGTGGAATCGCTTGAAATGCTGGATGCGCTCAAATGTTTTGCCGAAAAAGACAGGCTGCTTGCCTTCATGCCCAAAAAGGAGATGTATGGCGAGTTCATCGACCATGGCATAGGCATAATAAGGCTCTGGGAGCATTGGCTCTGTGATGTTACCATAAAACAGGTGCACGAGCGCGGTGCAGATGAGGTCTGGATAATGTGCAATACCAAAGAGCACGGCATGGACGGCTGTCCGGAATCCCTTGATATGCTAAAAGAACTCAATGCGGACGGCGCGCTCATAAGCGATGTGGAAATGGCAATGGGCTGGCTGTCGGGGAAATAGTCAAACTTGTTACCTGATGACATATTTATTTTACGGCAAACTATTTACGGCTGCTGTTAAAGTGGTATAATTCTTAGCAGAAACAAAATACGAGGTGTTATTTATGTCAGTTCTGTTGACCGGCGGCGCGGGCTATATCGGCACTCATACCGCTGTTGCGCTTATAGAGGCAGGCTTTGAAGTAGTCATAGCCGACGATTTCTCCAACAGCAAACCCGAAGCGGTTGCCCGCATCGGCAAGATCACGGGCAAGCAGCCTGCTTTTTATAAGATCGACGTTGCCGATAAGGCGGCGCTCAGGGATATGTTCTCAAAGGAGAATATCGATTCCGTTATCCATCTTGCGGGTTACAAGGCGGTCGGCGAGTCCGTGCAGCTCCCCGTTAAGTATTACAGGAACAACATCGATACCACTCTTGCTCTTATCGATGTGATGAAGGAGTTCGGCGTTCATAATTTCGTGTTCTCCTCCAGCGCCACCGTTTACGGCGTTCCCGAATTCTCCCCTGTTCCCGAGACCGCTCCCGTGGGCGCATGCTCCAACCCCTACGGCAAGACCAAGTATTTCAACGAAGAGATCCTCAGAGACGCTGCAGTTGCCGATAAGGACCTTTCAGTGGTCATCCTGCGCTATTTCAATCCCATCGGCGCTCATGAAAGCGGCCTGATCGGCGAGGATCCCGAGGGCATTCCCAATAACCTCATGCCATATATCTCTCAGGTTGCAGTCGGCAAGCGCGATCATCTCAATGTTTTCGGCAACGATTACAACACTCACGACGGTACAGGCGTCAGGGATTACCTCCACGTGGTCGACCTTGCAAACGGTCATATCGCAGCGGTAAGGTATGCTTGCGAGCATAAGGGCGCAGAGGTGTTCAACCTCGGCACCGGCGTTGGCTACAGCGTGCTGGATATCGTAAAGGCCTTTGAAAAGAGCACCGGCGTTAAGATCCCCTACGTTATCGCACCCAGAAGAGCGGGCGATATCGACGCTTATTTCGGCGATCCCACCAAGGCAAACACCGTTCTTGGCTGGAAGGCAGAGCGTACCCTCGAGGATATGTGCGCAGACACCTACAAATGGCAGAGCATGAACCCCTCCGGCTATTGATATCATGATCGGAAAGCATTCGTTTTGAAAAACGGATGCTTTTTTTAATTGAAAATGCATTGCGCAATATGCTGTTTTGGTTTGGGTGAATTGCTTACAGCAATCGCAAACGAATTCTATAAATGGCAACAAAATGCGGATTTATTGCACATGTTGAAATATATAGAAAAAAATAAAGGAGATCGACTCCGAAAAACACATAAGCAATATTGACGATAAAGCGCAAGATTAACAATTAAAACGCTCTGAATGCCTGACGGCACCTTGACTATGCATGCTAAAAAACTGTATAATGCAGATATAAATCAATTCAAAAATCCATATATTTCAAATGAATACCCGCAGGATTGCGTATGGTATGCATTTATTTATCAACCGAAGCCTGACGTTCATATGAATATAGCAGCGCGATGCTGTGTATTAAATTAACAAGGAGGCAACAAACATGAAACGCAATGCGAAACTGTTGGCTCTGGTCCTGTCCGTACTGATGGTACTCACCATGGTCGGCTGCTCAAGCACCACTGATACCGGTTCCACTTCCACCGGCACCAGCTCCGGCAGCACCTCCAGCGGTTCTACCTCTACCGGCTCTACCGGCACCAGCACCGGCAGCACCTCCACCGAGACTGCTGCTCCCGCAGAGCTCTCCTACTGGCGTGCTCTGGACACCTCTAAGGAAACCGTCGTTTACACCAACTGGGCGGATTCCGAGTGCTACAAGTGGGTTGCTGAAGCAACTAACTGCAACGTGACCTTCATCCATCCTCCGGCAGGCCAGGAACAGGAAAAGTTCAACCTGATGATCGCTTCCAACGAAATGACCGACATCATCGAGCGTGACTTCTCCAACACCGGTTACTATCCCGGCGGCGCCGATAAGGCTATTGCCGACGGCGTTATCATCGCTCTGAATGATGCCTTTGATAAGGGCTGGGTACCCAACCTGAAGGCATATCTGGATGCAGAGCCCGAACTCTACAAGCAGTACACCACCGATGCCGGCAACTATATCGCATTCCCCTTCGTCCGTGAAGATCCCCTGCTGTGGACCTCCTGGGGTCCCCAGGCACGTATCGACTGGATCGAGGAGATGGATATCGGATTCTCCATCGACAATCTTCCCGACACCATCGCTGACTGGGATCTCGTTCTTCGCACCATGAAGTCCGAAGGCTATGCAGAGTATCCCCTCCTCATCGTCTCCCTCGGCAGCTGGGGCGACAGCTCCGCTCTGCCCGGCGCTTACGGCGTAGGCTGGGAATTCTATGCTGACGAGTCCGACACCATCCAGTTCGGTCCCGCACAGGATGCATTCCGTGATTTCCTTCTTCAGATGTATACCTGGAACAAGGACGGCCTCGTAGATCCCGACTGGACCGCCGGTGTTAACACCGAGCAGCTCCGCTCCAAGATCATGGGCAACCTGGTTGGTGTATACTTCTCCAACCTCGGCGGTGGCATGGGCACCTGGTATGATACCCTGAACGCAACTGCCGGTGCAGTTACCGCTCCCGATCATCCCGAAGGCTTCCGTTCCTACGCTCTGCCCTTCCCCACTCTTGAAGAGGGTAAGGACAGCCGTTTCGGCGGTTCCGCTCTGAAGATCACCAGCATGAATGCCTTCATCTCCACCAACTGCGAAGATGTTGAAGCAGCTTGCCGTTACCTCGACTTCGGCTTCTCCGAAGAAGGTAAGGTCGTATTCAACTACGGTAAGGAAGGCGTCTCCTTCAACTACGTAAACTATGAAGAGATGAATTCTCCCGTTGATCTGTCCTCTTTCGGCGACAACTTCCCCAAGTGGGATGATCACGTACATGATCCCGACGACGAGTTCGCTCTGTCCGCGATCCTGTCCAAGTACATCCGCGCTCATTCCTCCGGTCCCTTCATCCAGGACGAAGGTTATCTCGTACAGTTCATGCAGTACTCTGACCAGCTGGCAACCATCGACGTTTGGGTAGGCTCTTCTGACTTCACCGGTTCTCTGCTGCCCAGAATGTACTTCACCGATGAAGAGTCCTCCGAGCTTGCTACCAAGCAGAACGACCTGCTCACCTACAAGAACGAGCAGCTCACCAAGTTCATCACCGGTGACCTTGAAATCAACGATGCTAACTGGCAGTCCTTCCAGGATGGCCTCAAGCAGATGGGTCTCGAAGATGTTCTGGCAATCCGCCGTGCTTCTCACGAGCGTGCAAAGAACAGGTAAAGTCCGTTAGGATATCATATGAAAAGGCTGCCTTTGGCAGCCTTTTTTTGTTGTTTAGGGCTGTTTGGTACGGTAAATAAATGTGTAATGCGGTATATGTGAACAAAATGTGTACGGATATATACGAAAACAACATTGAAAAACTTGTGGCGTTGAATAGAGATGATGAATACATCTTGGAACAGCAATAAAGACAATAAAAAAATATTTATTAATTAAATTATTCGAAAAACATTGTTCTTAAAAATGATGAGAATGATAATAATACACAAACAATGGGGCGAAAAATGTGTATTTTAGATGGATTATGCAAGGAAAAGTATAAAGAAATGACATAAACGCAATCGAATCAAAACATGTAGAAAACTCCTTGTTGACGCTGGCTCGGGTCAAATTGTATAATATCAAAGCAAGTTGAATATCCGAATACACAAGTAAAAAATTGCCGTATTTGGTTTGGACTCTTTTTGTATGTAGCAGTAACTGTTATGTTGAAAAGAGTTGCTTGCTTTTTATGCGGTCTAAGCCGCGAAAACAAAAGGAGGACCAACACATGAAGCGTATGGCTAAACTGTTGGCTCTGGTCCTGTCCGTACTGATGGTACTCACCATGGTCGGCTGCTCCACCACTACTGATACCGGTTCCACTGATACCGGCTCTACCAGCACTGGCAGCACCTCCACCGGTTCTACCTCTACCGGCTCTACCAGCACCAGCACCAGCACCGGCAGCACCTCTACCGAGACCGCTGCTCCCGCAGAGCTCACCTACTGGCGC
>SVHB01000077.1 GCA_015056005.1 Clostridiales bacterium | reverse complement strand
AGAAAGCGTTTGAGAACGCATACCGTATTGCGGCATTACTTCATGAAATAGCATCGACCGACGGATACAAGAAAACCGTTCCGTGGAAAGAAAAGGATTACGCTGCCGATCATGTTTCATCTTGGGGTTTATCTATCTGTTCTGAACCGGAAGGTTGTACAGGCAGAAAGAATAACAGCATCTTCTTTTCTTTGGGCGAGGGATATGTCGCTCCGAACGGTTCACAAATGCGTGATCTAAAGATAACAATGGAACAATTTTCAAATCTGAACGTGCTGAAAACATTGTTTGCTTTGCACGGATTGACTGTTTCCGATTTTGATCTCTTTGTTACTGCAGATCAGATTGCCGCAGCAGCTTTTCTCAAAGAGGAAGAAGTCGAAAAGGCATTGAGAGAACTTCCTTTGACTGTCAAAGAGGAAGAAGGGACATATAAGTATCGGCTGGACGGATCGTCCTCTTATCTCCCGCCGCTACTCTCTTTCTTGTATAAATTATAAAATCAAAAAATTTTTCAAAAAGTACCAACCTTTTCAGATTAGTGTGTCTATATGGATGAAAGCTTTCAACGAGGTACAAACAAGTGAACAGACAAGATGTAGAGAAACTATAACTGAATATCTGAAGCTTATATTCGGCTTTGCTTTGAAAAGGTGTAAAAGCATCCACGATGCAGAGGATCTTTCGCAAGAGATCACGATAAGAGCCTTTCGTGCGCTTCTTATCAAGGATGATGTTGCTGACATGGGAAAATTCATCTGGACAGTTGCCCATAATACTCTCAGCAATTATTATCGTGATACTGCTAAGAGCATGATCGGTGTTTCTATTGATGAGGTTGCAGAGCTGATCGCTGATCCAGATTCAGAGTTGGACACCGATGACAACACAGAAACTATCCATCGTCTCCAGACCGAGATCGCTTACCTTTCAAAATTGCAAAGAAGAATTGTAAAGTGTTTTTTCATCTACAAAAAGAAAAGCTCCAAATAATTGATTATATTAACAGTGGTCTTAAAGGAGAGTTCATAAGAACTCTCCTTTCATAGTTTTCTTACTCGATTATCAAATCACCCAGTGCGATAGTACCGCAAGCTTTGGGATTGTTTCTGGTAAAGAAAAGAATGGCGGTGTGATTGCCTTTATCCAAGGTTTCCAGATACCCTTTGGATAATGTAAGCATCACGCCGCCATTCGTTTTAGTAACATTGTAATCTTTGCTGTATACCGCTGTTGTTTTATAATCCATTGCAAACCCCGAAAATTGATTTATATCAGCATCTTTGAAGAAGATCTCAATGTCGCTGCCTCTTTTTGAAGTGTATTCCGTTCTTCCGCCGGAAGCTATCACTTCAACCGTTTCCACCGCATCGGGAATGCTTTTAGGTTCCTCCTTCACCTCGGGCTTGTAATCGGGATCCGGCTCCCAGATCGCTTTGAGTTTGCAAACCATTTTGGAATTAATTTCAACGAAATAATTATCAGCAGACAGAGAGTCACCAGGGTAAATTGGTTCGCCAATACAGGTTCCTTCTGTAATTTCCCAACATAAAAAATTAAATCCCTCTTTTTGGGGGATGGCATCGTCAGGAATTAAGAAACAATCGATAAAAATTTCTTCTGCGGGTTCAAATGCGGTTAAAGCTCCATAAACAGTACCCCCGTCAGCGTCAAAATCGATCCAATATAAAGCATCGACACCGGCATTCGCGCTTGCTGTTGCAATATTACCGGTAAAAACAACAGCCATGGTCATTAAAACACAAACAATAGAGTTAATAACTTTAATAAAAGCCTTTTTCATTTTTGTTTCTCCTTATTTTTCTTTTGAATGAAATAAAAAAAAGACCTCGCAATACAATCAAATCTGTATTCGAAGCCAACTCGCCTCAGCACATAAGCATACACCTCCTTAAAGTAATAACAGGGGGATGTAACAAATTATGGAATTCGCTTAATGTGCTTACATTATACCGTAATATATAATTTTTTGCAACAATAACTTATATATTTCTTTTTCAATAACACATTCAGCTTGATCACCTCTCTTCTGTCCGCTTTTTTACTTAAATTAAACAATATTCACAATATCTATGGCATTCAAGAGGTCGGCGGTTCGATTTCATTAACCGAAGATCTGAAATCGAACTGTACAGATTTGGTAAAAGAGCTGCAGGGAGAGAATTCTCTGATATATGAAAACGGAAGTTTTATGGAATGAAAAACGGATAGAGTGAACGCATTCACATATGCAAAGATGAAATCAGAGAACCAGAGCATGGCAGCGGTGAGGAAGGTAAAGCTGCAAGGAGAGATAGCAGCGTATTGGGTGATGGCGGCAGATAAGTATGTTGAAAAGTTACTGCTCGACCAAGCATACCGCAAAGAAGAAAGGGCTCGATCATATAGATATGATATATAAGACAATTTCGAGCGATATGCTTTACGAACGCTGCTGTAAAATGTGTGAAAAAGCAGATATACGACAATACCGATCAAAACTTAACACTATCTTATGAAAAGATGAGATATTCAAACAAATAAGAACAATGCATAAAATATTCAAGCAGCTGCTTAACGGCACAGACTGCAGTGCAAATCAACAAGCCGGTGATGTGTATTTATCTTTTTCCAATAATTATCTCAATGATCTGTAAAGTCAATCTCACCGCCTCTTTACACGAATAAACAAATATCATGCGGCACTGCGGATGCTGGCATCTGATCATTGGGCAAAGAAACCTTGGAAGGAGGGCTTTTTTGAACGAAAACTTATGATGGCATATGTTCTGTTTTGTCGTTTTATAAATTTTTCACTGAATAATGCCCTTGATTATACATTTGAATTGTTGTATACTGATGTGTGCTTATAAAAGAATTTGGAGGAAAAGCAAATGAAAAAGCTTTCTGTTCTCTTTCTTGCAGCGGTCATGATGATTAGCCTTATCGGCTGCTCCTCTGTTGCTGCAAATCCCGTTAACTCCATTGACGATCTGCCCGGCAAGACTATCGGCGTTCAGCTTGGCACCACCGGTGATATCTACGCTTCCGATTATGAGTCCGAAGGCTCCACTATCGAGCGTTATAACAAGACCAACGACGCGGTTGCTGCGCTCAAGCAGGGCAAGATCGACTGCATCATCATCGACGATATGCCCGCACAGGTTTTCGTTGAGAAGAACACCGATCTCAAGATCCTTGAAGAACCCTTCGCTCTTGAAGAATACGCGATCTGCGTAGCCAAGGAAAACGCAGAGCTCAAGGACGCCATCAACGGCGCTCTGGCCTCCCTCAAGGCTGACGGCACTCTGGATAAAATCATCGCCAACTATGTCGGCGACGACGATGTGAAGGGCACCTTCAAATACGAGTCCACCAACACCGATTTCAGCGGCGGCCAGCTCATCATGGCTACCGAGGCTACCTTCCCTCCCTATGAGTATTACGATTCCGATACCATCGTAGGTCTTGATGTTGACATGGCTCAGGCTGTTGCCGATATGCTCAAGATGGAGCTGGTGGTTGAGAACATGGACTTCAACGCTATCATCACCGCCGTTCAGACCGGTAAGGCTAATGTCGGTATCGCCGGTCTTACCATCACCGAAGAAAGACTTCAGAACGTTGATTTCACCGATCCTTACACCACCGCCACTCAGGTCATCGTTGTAAGAGCAAAATAATTAAGTAAGCTCACGCTGCGGGGCATTTGCCTCGCAGCATTTAGTTTTTGGGGGATATAAATGGAACAATTATTCGGGAAAATCCTTTCCGCTGTATCGGGCGCGTTTGAAGGGCTTGTTCAGACCTTTATAAACGACTTTATTGTGGAGAACCGCTGGCGCTATCTGGTGAACGGTCTTGGAGTTACGATCAAGGTCGCGCTGCTCTCAGCTATTTTCGGCATCATTCTGGGTGCGATAGTGGCGGTCATCCGCTCCTCACACGATAAAACCGGCAAACTTAAATTTTTGAATCTCCTTTGCAAGATATATACCACCGTTATCCGCGGTACGCCAATCGTTCTGCAGCTGATGATAATCTATTTTATCGTGTTCGGCTCGGTCAAGATCGATAAATCGCTGGTCGCGATAATCGCATTCTCGATAAATTCCGGCGCGTATGTTTCCGAGATCATCCGCTCGGGTATCATGAGTGTAGATAACGGTCAGCTTGAAGCCGGCAGAAGCCTTGGATTCGGCTTTGTACAGACCATGTGGTATGTTATTATTCCTCAGGCGATCAAGAACGTGCTGCCTGCGCTTGCAAACGAGTTCATCACACTTCTTAAAGAGACTTCCGTTGTCGGTTATATCGCCCTTGAGGACCTGACCCGAGGCGGCGATATCATTCGCTCCATAACCTTCGATGCGTTTATGCCGCTCATCGCGGTCGCACTGATCTATCTTGGCATGGTCTGCCTGCTTTCTGCGGGTGTTGCAAGGCTCGAAAGGAGGCTGAGGGCAAGTGAAAGATAACGCGATCATAAAGGTGCGCGGGCTTAAAAAAAGCTTTGGCGATAACAACGTGCTCAAGGGCATAGATATGGACATCCACGAGGGCGAAGTTGTGGTCATAATCGGCCCCTCAGGATCGGGCAAATCGACCTTCCTGCGCTCGCTCAACCTGCTTGAGACTCCCACTGCGGGCAGCATAACAGTAGGTGAAGATGAGATCACGGCAGCGAAAGCGAATGTCGACGTGCTCAGGCGCAAGATGGGCATGGTGTTCCAGCAGTTCAATCTTTTCCCGCATATGAGTGTTTTGCGCAATATGACCATCGCTCCCGAAAAGCTGCTCAAGGTGCCTGCAGATAGTGCTAAGAAACAGGCTCTGGAGCTTCTTGAAAGGGTAGGTCTTCTCGATAAGGCCGATTCCTATCCCAATCAGCTTTCCGGCGGACAGAAGCAGCGTGTTGCCATAGTGCGTGCGCTTTGCATGAACCCCCAGATAATGCTGTTTGACGAGCCCACCTCCGCTCTCGACCCGGAAATGGTCGGCGAAGTTCTGGAAGTTATGCAGAATTTAGCCAACGACGGCATGACCATGGTCGTCGTTACCCATGAGATGGGCTTTGCAAGAGAAGTCGCCGATCGCGTTCTGTTTATGGACGAAGGCCACATTATCGAGGAAGGCACCCCTTCAGAGGTTTTCGACGCTCCCAGAAGCGACAGACTCAAGTCCTTTCTCGCTAAGGTGTTGTAAATAATCATACAATCTGTCATCGTTCGAAAAGAGTTCGGTTCTGCACCGGACTCTTTTTCTATGGATTTATTCGATTCCCTGCTATGTCATGCCGGTTTTCAATATCGGATAATCAAATAGTTGCCGGAAGCTATGTTTCATAAAGTAAAAAACGCAATTTAGCGGAGTATCAGAGCAATGTATTAGTATTGTTAGTAGATTTATTCATGTAGTGCAATTGAAGATAATTGTACACAAGATTCCTCAATGCCATAGACGCAGTAAATATTGTTTAGTTTAAGTGAAAAAGCGGACAGAAGAGAGGTGATCAAGCTGAATGTGTTATTGAAAAAGAAATATATAAGTTATTGTTGCAAAAAAATTATATATTACGGTATAATATAAGTACATTAAGTGAATTCCATATTTTGTTACATCCCCCTGTTATGACTTTAAGGAGGTGTATGCTTATGTGCTGAGGCGGTTGGCTTCGAATACAGGTTTGATTGTATTGCGAGGTCTTTTTTTATTTCATTCAAAAGATAAAGAATGAGGAGAAAGAAAAATGAAAAAGACTTTTATTAAAGTTCTCAACTCTATTGTTTATGTTTTACTGACCATGGCTGTGGTTTTTACCGGTAATATTGCTACTGCATACGCGGATGCTGAGGCTGAATACTGGATCGAATTTGATGCTGACGGAGGTACTATTTACGGGGCTTTAACTGCGCTCGAACCAACCAAAATGCTCCAAAACATAATGACTTTCATACCTGGCGATGCAATTCCTGAAAAAGATGGATATATCTTCACAGGTTGGATGATAATGGATGGAGATGACGCTGGACTGATCTACATTGAGGGTGATATGCTCTATGCTGATATCCATTTTGTTGAAGTTGGTTCCCAAAAGGTTTGCAGGCTCAAAGCGATCTGGGAGCCGGATCCCAATTACAAGCCTGAGGTGAAGGATGAACCCAAGAGCGTTTCTGATACGGTAGAAACGGTGGAAGTGATCTCATCCGGCAGCAGAGCAGCATACACATTCAAAGGAAGCGACATTGGTATTTTCTTCGAAGGTGCGGATATAAATCAATTTTCGGGCTTTGCGATGGATTTTAAGACAACAGCGGTATACAGCAAAGATTACAGTGTATGTAATGCAAACGGCGGCGTGATGCTCACATTATCCAAAGACTATCTCGACACTCTCGATAAAGGCAATCACACAGCCGTTATTTTTTTACCCGAAATTGCCTCAAATCCTGCGGTACTATCGCGCTGGGGGATCTGATCATCGAGTAAAAGGAGAAAAGGAGAGTTCTTTTCGAACTCTCCTTTCAGACCACTGTTAAGATAATCAATTATCTGGAACGTTTCCTTTATATAAGCTATTCTATTTTGATCAATTCATATTTAACTCGTGTTTAGCCTTTACCGTTCCAGCAGTAGGTGCAGAGCTTGCAGGCGGGGACGCCGATGGCTTTGATCATGTCGTCGAGGCGGTTGAATTTGAGGGAGGTGAAGCCCATTTCTTTTCTGACCTCTTCGACCATGGCGGCGTATTTCTCGCTGTCGGGGTCGGCATATTCCGGCAAGGCGGCAATGTCGGAATCTCCCTCGAGCTTTTTTATTACCCTGCGGGTGATAAGGTCGTAATCGGAGGTAGAACGGGAGAAGTTCAGGAACTTGCAGCCGTAGAGCAGGGGAGGGCAGCCGGGACGGATATGCACTTCCTTGGCACCGGAGCGGTAAAGGAATTCGGTGGTCTCCCTAAGCTGAGTACCTCTGACGATAGAGTCGTCTATCATAAGCAGGCTCTTGTCCTTTATAAGCTCGTTTACGGGGATGAGCTTCATATGCGCGATAAGGTTGCGCATGCTCTGATCCTGGGGCATAAAGGAGCGGGGCCAGGTGGGGGTGTACTTGATGAAAGGCCTTGCAAAGGGGATGCCGGAGGCGTTTGCATAGCCTACTGCGTGAGCGATGCCGGAATCGGGCACGCCTGCGACCAGATCAGCCTGAGCATCGTCGCGCTTGGCCATGAGCTGACCGCATCTGTAGCGAACGTTTTCGACGTTCTCGCCTTCATAGGCAGAGGGCGGATAGCCGAAGTATACCCAAAGGAAGGCGCACATCTTCATTTCATCAAGCGCAGGCTTCAATGTGGTCACGGAATCTGCGGTCATGAACACGACTTCACCGGGGCCAAGCTCATAATGATCGGAATAACCGAGGTTCAGATACGCAAAGCTCTCAAAGGAGGCGCACATTGCGTCTTCCTTTTTTCCGATCACAAGGGGGGTGCGGCCTTTGAGGTCGCGTGCGCAGTAAATGCCCTTGTCGGTGAGCAGAAGCAAGGTCATGCTGCCGTCGATGACTTCCTGAGCGTGCCTGATGCCGTCTTCAATGGTATCGCACTGGTTTATGAGCGCGGCAACAAGCTCGGTGGGGTTGACCCTGCCGTTGCTCATTTCAAGGAACTGGATGGATGCCTTTTCAAAAGCGGCGGAAACCAGCTCTTCCAGATTGTTTATCCTGCCGACGGTGGTTACAGCAAAATTGCCCAGATGGGAGCGCACCATAAGGGGCTGGGGCTCGCTGTCGGAAATGCAGCCGATACCGAGCTTGCCCTGCATCTGAGGCAGATCGCCTTCCATCTTGGTGCGGAAGGGAGAATTTTCAATATTGTGTATGGAGCGCTCAAAGCCTTTTTCGGTGTATACCGCAAGACCGCCGCGCTTTGTTCCCAGGTGAGAATGATAGTCAACACCGAAAAAAAGATCGAGCGTGCAGGTGTTTTTAGAAGCTACGCCAAATATACCGCCCATAAAGATCGATGTCCTCCTTGCTGATCACAAAAAACAAAATCCACGATATAGAATACCATAAAACCTTGTAATTCGCAAGCAGTACGGCGAATTCGAGCGCGCAATATTTCTTAAATGTTCGGATTTTGCGCTTTGAGCGCAATTTATTGATTTTATGGGAAAATGTAGTATAATAGAAGAAAAAGTAAATCGGAGGAAATTTTTATGCTGCTTATAAAGAACGGCCTTATAAACACCATGACCTGCCCCGAAACTTTTGTGGGTGATATCCTTGTAGATAACGGCAAGATCGTCTCCGTCGGCAAGGACATCGAGGCTCCCGCAGATGCACAGGTCATTGATGCGACCGGCAAGGAAGTATATCCCGGCTTTGTTGAAGCTCATACCCATATCGGCCTTGACGGCTACGGCGTTGGCGCAGTCGAAGGCAAGGATTATAATGAGATGAACGATATCGTCGCTTCTCATCTGCGCGGTCTTGACGGCATCAATCCCTTTGATGTTACCTTCAAGATGGCTGCTGAAGCCGGCGTTACCACCGTTTCCACCGGCCCCGGCAGCGCAAACGTGCTGGGCGGCACCTTTGTTGCCATGAAGACCGTTGGCAAGCGCGTTGACGATATGGTCATCAAGCCCGAAGTTGCCATGAAGTGCGCATTCGGCGAGAACCCCAAGCGCTGCTATCAGACCAAGAACAACTCTTCCAGAATGTCCACCGCTTCCAAGCTGCGCGAACAGCTCTTCAAGGCAAGAGAGTATCTGAACAAGATCGAGGCAGCCGGCGACGATGCTTCCAAGCGTCCTGCGTTCGACATGAAGATGAACGCTCTTATCCCCGTTCTCAAAGGCGAAATGCCCCTGAAGGCTCATGCACACAGAGCCGATGATATCTTCACCGCCATCCGTATCGCAAAGGAATTCGGCGTAAAGCTCACCCTTGAGCATTGCACCGAAGGTCACCTCATTGCTGAATATCTGGCTGAGGAAGGCTATCCTGTAGCAGTCGGCCCCACTCTTGGCAATGCTACCAAGTTTGAGGTGCTCAATAAGTCCTGGGAGACCCCCGGTATCCTCCAGAGAGCAGGCCTGTCCGTTTCCATCATCACCGACTCTTCTGTTGTCCCCCAGCATTATCTCGCTCTTTGCGCTGGTCAGGCTGTTAAGGCTGGTATGGACAGATTCGAAGCCCTCAAGGCTATCACCATCAACCCCGCAAAGCACATCGGTGTTGAAGACAGAGTAGGTACTCTGGAAGTCGGCAAGGATGCCGATATCGTCATCACCGACGGCGATCCTCTGGAGTCCATGACCAATGTTGTGAGTGTCATCATCGACGGCAACATCATCAAATAAGGAAAAATATAATGATACTTTTCAATAACGATTACAGTGAGGGTGCTCATGAGAGCATCCTCGCCCTTATGCAGGAAACCAATATGGCTCAGACCGTCGGTTACGGCGAGGATGAGTATTGCGAAAGGGCAAGAAAGCTCATAATGAAGGCGGCCGAAAATGAGAACGCATACGTGCAGTTCTTAGTCGGCGGCACTCAGGCAAACCTTATCGCCTGCGCCGCGATGATGCGTCCCTGGCAGGGCGTTATCAGCTGCGACACGGGTCATGTTACCGCTCATGAAGGCGGCGCTATCGAGGCTACCGGTCATAAGGTGCTTATCGTTCCCGGCGTTGACGGCAAGCTCACCGCTGAAAGGGTAGAAGCTTACTACGAGTCCTATCTCAGAGACCCCGCAAGAGAGCATCTGGTACAGCCCAAGATGGTTTATATCTCTCAGTCCACCGAGATCGGCACCGTTTATTCCCTTGCAGAGATAAAGGCGCTCAGGGAAGTCTGCGATAAATACGGCCTTTATCTTTACCTTGATGGCGCAAGGCTCTCTTATGCCATAGCCGCAAGCGATGTGACAATAAAGGATCTGGCAGAGCTTTGCGATATGTTCTATATCGGCGGCACCAAATGCGGCGCTCTCTTTGGAGAAGCCATGGTTATAATGAATGATGAGCTGAAAGACGATTTCAGGACTCTCATAAAGCAGCGCGGCGCTATGCTGGCAAAGGGAAGGCTTCTGGGCATACAGTTCCTCGGCCTTTTCACCGACGATCTGTATTTCAGGATCGCAAAGCAGGCAGTCGATCAGGCGATGAGGATAAGGAAAGCCTTTAACGAAAAGGGCGTTGAGATGCTCATCGATTCTCCCACCAATCAGCAGTTCCCGATCCTCTCCGATGAGCAGGTAAAAGCGCTCAGCGATGATTTCATGTTCCAGCTTTGGGAATACCTGCCCGACGGCAGAAAGTCCTACAGGTTCTGCACCAGCTGGGCTACCGATATTCAGGGCGTTGATAAGCTGGTCGAGGCCATAGCAAAGCTTTGATCTTAGCTGTATTTTCTGCGCGTTGCTTCTCCGCCGCGGATATGCCGCTCGGCCTTGTTCGTATCAAGGACCTTCCTGACTTCAAATGCCATTGAGCGGTTGATCTCGAACAATCGCTGTGTCATATCTGCTGGTGTCAAGTAAGGAACAAAAAATTTTGGGATTGAGCAATCACCGGACAGGCGATTACTCATTTCCCATCAATGCAGCGAACACATCGTCAAACTTCCATTTGATTTTGATATGCTC
>SVHB01000076.1 GCA_015056005.1 Clostridiales bacterium | reverse complement strand
TTCATCAAATATCACTTTCGGTCTCCCCATGAGCACCCTTCTTGCTTTTTTACTCTTTTGACAGACAAAGGAAATGCTCCATGAAAGTGCGGTGTATGCCGCCATGGCAAGAATGAATAAATGCGCGGGCTTATCCAAAGAGGTCGCCATCTCGGCAGCGATAGATCCAATTGTTATTCCGTTTATATAGTCAAAAAATGTCAGCTGTGAGATCTGCTTGCTGCCCATTGTACGGGCAAATATGAATAAAATCGCGGCTGAAAGCAAAGACGAAAGCAAAACTTTTGTATAGGTCATGATAAGACACCTCCTTATATTATGCTGAGCGTTTTACCAAAAAATATGTTGACTTTTTTTATAATTGTGGTATACTGCGTATAATATTTATTTTCGGGCTTGAAGAGCATTAGTAAGCCCCGCGATTTTCCCATAAAAGAGAGCGCCGCCTTAGGCTGAAAGCGGCGCGGGATAACGGATACGCCGAATACCGCTGCTCCGACCGAAAACGCTTGGGAAGCGTTATTTTCCTTCGAGTTATAAATCTCGGGTGGAACCGCGTAAATCAGCGCCCCGTGGCCTTTCGGCTTCGGGGCGTTATTTTATAATCTATACAGGAGGTAGTACGTGATGTTAGTTTTGTTCCCCGACGGATCAAGGAAGGAGTTTGCTTGCGGCACTACTACCGCCGATATAGCAGCTTCGCTTGGTCAGAAGATCAAAAAACAGGCAGTTGCCGCGCTGGTGAACGGAAGCGTGAAAGGGCTTTCAGAGCCGCTTAATGAGGATTGTGAGCTGAAAATACTCACCTTTGAAGATGACGAAGGCAAACGGGTGCTCCGTCACAGCGCCTCGCATGTGCTTGCGCAGGCAGTAAAAAGGGTGAGACCCGATGCAAAGCTTGCGATCGGTCCGGCGATAGACAACGGTTTTTATTACGATTTCGATCTTGATCCCGCGTTTTCCCAGGATGATCTTCAAGCCATTGAAAACCAGATGGCAAAGATAATTAAGCAAAACGATCGGATTGAAAGATTTGAGCTTGAAAGGGAAGCGGCCCTTGAATTTATGCGGGAAGAACCGTATAAATGTGAGCTTATAAACGATCTGCCCGAAGGTGAGAAAATATCATTTTATAAACAGGGTGATTTCACCGACCTTTGCGCAGGCCCACACCTTCCTTCGACAGGGATGGTAAAGTTTGTAAAGATAACCTCGACCGCGGGAGCTTATTGGCGCGGAGATGAGCATAATAAAATGCTCAAGCGCATTTATGCCACGGCATTCCCCACAAAGGAAGCCCTTGATGAATACATTGCAAGGATCGAGGAAGCAAAAAAAAGGGATCACAGAAAGATCGGCAGAGAGCTTTCTCTGTTCACCCTTTTTGATGAAGGCCCCGGTTTTCCGTTCTTCCTTCCAAAGGGCATGATACTGAAAAATACCCTGATAGATTACTGGCGTGAGGTCCACAAAAAGTACGGATATGTTGAAATATCCACACCGATGATCTTAAACCGTGCTCTGTGGGAAAGAAGCGGCCATTGGGAGCATTATCAGGGCAATATGTATACCACCAGTATCGATGATACCGATTTTGCCATAAAGCCCATGAATTGCCCGGGCGGTATGCTGGTATATGGCTTTGAACCAAAGAGTTACCGCGATCTGCCGCTTAGGTGCGGCGAATTGGGGCTGGTGCACAGAAACGAGCTTTCGGGAACTCTGCACGGTCTTATGAGGGTCAGATGCTTCACTCAGGATGACGCGCATATATTTATGACCCGTGATCAGATGAAGAGCGAGATACAAAATGTTGTAAAACTCTTAGATGAGGTGTATACTCTATTTGGACTTTCCTACGAGATAGAGCTTTCCACGATGCCGGATGATCATATCGGCACCATAGAGGAATGGGAGGTAAACCAGAACATCCTGAAGGACGCCATAACCGAGATGGGAAAAACCTGTACCGTAAACGAAGGCGATGGAGCGTTCTATGGGCCAAAGCTTGATTTCCATCTAAAGGATTGCCTTGAGCGTACATGGCAGTGCGGAACGATACAGCTCGACAGCCAGCTGCCTGAAAGATTTGAGCTCACCTATACCGGCGCAGACGGAGAGAAGCATCGTCCCGTTATGCTGCACAGAGTCGTTTTCGGGTCGATCGAAAGGTTTATCGGCATTATAACCGAGCATTTCGCAGGCGCGTTCCCGCTTTGGCTCTCGCCCGTTCAGGTTAGGGTCATGACGATAACAAACAGAGCGGATGAGGCGGCAAAGCGGATCATGGATATCCTTAAAGAAAACAATATCCGTGCAGAGCTTGACGACAGAAACGAAAAGATCGGTTTTAAGATCAGAGAAGCGCAGAACCTGAAGATCCCATATATGCTCGTTATCGGCGACAAGGAAGCAGCGGAAGGAAATGTTTCCGTACGAGCAAGGGGAAAGGGCGATATAGGTACCATGAAAGCGGACGAATTTGTAAATATCGCCAAAAAACTCATAAAAGACAAAGCGATAGAGCTTTGATTCTGATATAATACATATGATAATTTGAATGGAGGACCCATTATGGATAAGAAGCTTCGTGTTGGTATTATCGGCGCTACCGGTATGGTAGGTCAGCGTTTTGTTTCTCTGCTTGCAGATCATCCCTGGTTTGAGATAACCGCTCTTGCAGCAAGCGCAAGGAGCGCGGGAAGAAGCTATGAAGAGGCTATGGAAGGTCGCTGGCTGATTTCGCAGCCTATGCCCGAAAAGGTCAAGAAGATGCCCGTTATCGATGCAGCCGATTACGACAATGTCGCCGAAAAGGTCGACTTCGTATTCTGCGCAGTCAATATGAGCAAGGAAGAGACCAGAGCTCTTGAGGATGCATACGTTCTTCGTGAGACACCCGTTGTTTCCAACAACAGCGCTCACCGCATGACCCCCGATGTTCCCATGATCCTGCCCGAGGTCAACGCTCATCATCTGCCTCTTATCGAAGTTCAGCGCAAGCGCTACGGCGTAAAGAGAGGCTTCATTACCGTAAAGCCCAACTGCTCCATTCAGTCCTATGTTCCCGCCCTCACTCCTCTTAAAGAGTTTGGTCTGGATAAAGTAATGGTAAGCACCTATCAGGCTATTTCCGGTGCCGGCAAGACTTTTGAGACCTTCCCCGAGATCATCGACAACATCATTCCTTTCATCTCCGGTGAAGAAGAGAAGTCCGAAAAAGAGCCTCTGCGCATTTGGGGTGAATTGACTCCCGAAACCGTAATTTATGCTCAGCGTCCCGTCATTTCCGCACAGTGCCTGCGCGTGCCCGTTTCCGACGGTCATACCGCCAGCGTATTTGTAAAGTTTGACAGAAAGCCCACCAAGGAGCAGATCCTTGAAGCTTGGGCAAAGTTCGAAGGCGATCCTCAGAAGCTGAACCTTCCCAGCGCTCCCAAGCAGCTGCTCAAGTATTTTGAGGAGGATAACCGTCCTCAGGCCAAGCTTGACAGAATGTACGAAAACGGCATGGGTATCACCATCGGCAGGCTCAGGGAAGATGAGATATTCGATTATAAGTTCGTCGGTCTTTCTCACAACACCCTGCGCGGCGCAGCCGGCGGCGCGGTGCTTACCGCAGAGCTTCTGGTCGCCAAGGGATATATCGAAGCTAAGTAAAAGCATAAATAAGGGCACAGCACAAAAGCTGTGCCCTTTTGTGAGGTATGGCAAAAATGAGCTTTTTTCCTGTTTCAAATCCTGATGAACTTTTAGAGCTCGTGAACGAGGTCGGCTTTCTTCCTTTTTTTAAAAACGAGATAGAAGGCTTTTCACTTGAAGAGCATACCGCGCCCGGCTTCTGGTTCAATGACGATGTGGAAGGTCCGTGGGAATGGAAGGCGACCTTGTCAAAATCGCAAAAATGCGCATACGGAAAGTATTTTGACAAAAAAGCAGGCTATGTGAGCCTAAAATGGTACCCGCACCTTGCAAATTACAGAAGGTGCGGCTATGATTTTGACGCAAAATACGATGACGGCTTGGTATCGATGGATGAAAAGCAGGTGATGGATACTCTTTTAGAATACGGTCCGCTGCTTTCGTTTGACCTAAAAAAGCTTTCGCATTGTCAGAAAAGCTTTGATTCGATAATGACAAAGCTCCAGATGCAGACCTATGTGACAAGCGCGAATTTTGAATACAGGGTGGACAAGCATGGGAATCAGTACGGCTGGGGCGTGGGGCGATATGCGATAAGCGAGCAATGGCTGGGCGAAGAAACCTGTATCGGTCAATATGATCTTGATCCCAAGGAATCATTTGAAATGATTATAGACCACCTGATTGAGCTTATGCCCTATGCGGATGAAAAGAAGCTCAGAAGGTTTATGAGATAGATCTGAGGTGTTATTATGGATTTTACAAGGCTTGAAAAGTATTTGAACGCTTTGAATGCAGTGTATGATTTTCGTGCCTTCGATTTGAACGTAAGGCAGAACGGAAAGGAAATTTACAGGTATCTTTACGGCTGCACCGACGCAAATGAAACCCGCCCCGCATCAAGGAATGATATTCAGTGGCTGTATTCGATGAGCAAGGTGATCACCTGCGTTGGCGCTTTAAGGCTTGTTGAGAGAGGTTTGCTTGGGCTTGATGATCCGGTATATAAGTATTTGCCCGAGTATAGGGATATTACCGTAAAGCGCGGCGATAACATAGAGAAAGCAAAGAATACAATGCTTGTGCGCCACCTTTTTGCTATGCGAAGCGGCTTGGATTACAAGCTTATGACACCAGCGCTCAAAAAGGCAAGAGAAAACAAAAACGCTTCCACAAGAGAAATTGTGAAAGCGATAGCCGAAGATCCGCTGCTCTTTGAACCCGGCGAAAGCTATCAGTACAGCCTGTCGCACGATGTGCTTGCGGCGATAATAGAGGTTGTAAGCGGCAAAAGTTTTTATGAATACCTGAAAGATGAGATCTTTGATCCGCTTGGCATGAAGGACGTCGGCTTTCATCCCACCGAAGAGCAAAAAGCGCGCTTTTGCGCTCAGTATACCTTTGATCCGTATACCTATAAGACTCAGCTCAACGACGGTACCTGCGCTTACAGACTCAGCGAAAAATACGAAAGCGGCGGCGCGGGAATTTTTGCAAGCAACGATGCTTATATGCTCTTTGCACAAACCATGGCAAATTACGGCACAGCGTATAACGGCTATGAGCTTTTAAAAAGGCAGACCGTTGACCTTATGCGGCAGGATCAGCAGCCCAAATGCGATCAGCGCTTCCTGCGCCCCGGCTACAGCTACGCTCTGGGTGTGAGGGTGCTTGTGGATAAATGTGAACCAAAGGGTGAAAGCCTGAGCCCTTTGGGCGAATTCGGGTGGGCAGGTGCAGCAAGCTCCTATACTGTTATGGATACCGATAACAATCTTGCGATAGTGTTTACCGCAAACGTCTTAAACTGCACAAAGGCCGGGGATGAAATGCATCCTCATATAAGAAACCTTGTTTACGACGCAATGGGAATAAAGGCATAAAAAGAAGAGAAGCTTCAAAAAGAAGCTTCTCTTTTGCAATGAAAAACTTTAGGGACGCAGACCCATGCCGCCTTCGAGGGTGAGGGTCTCGCCGTTCATGTACTTGAAATCGGGGTGAGCGAGCTGCACGCAGACTCTGCCGATCTCGAGCTCCGCATCGCCGAAATGACCTGCGGGGGGCATATGGACGTTGGCTTTGAATGCCTCGGGATATGCCTTTTCAAACTGCTCAAGCTGAGCGGTCCAAGCAAGGGGGCAAACCACGTTTACATTGATGCCGTCTCTTGCCCATTCGGTAGCGGCGACTCTGGAAAGACCGCGGATGCCTTCCTTTGCGGCAGCATAGGAGCACTGGCCGAAATTGCCGAAGAGACCTGCACCGGAAGCGAAGTTTATAACGCTGCCCTGAGTTTCCTTGAGGTAGGGGTAGCAGGCCTTCATGTAATAGAAGGTAGCATAAAGACCGGAATACATTGCAAGGTCAAAATTCTCGGTGGTGTGGGTTGCGATCGGAACGCCGGAGGCGGAAGCCTGAGCGTTGTTGATCAGAACATCGATCCTGCCGAAGGTATCGACAGCCTGCTTGATAACATTGTTTACAACGGTCTCGTTGTCAGCGCCTGCGTTGACGTCTGCCTGAACGCAGAGGACCTTGACGCCGTAAAGGCGCTCAAGCTCTTCCTTTGCATCCTCGAGCTTTTTGACATTGCGGCCGGTGATAACAAGATTTGCGCCCTCCTTGGCATAAGCGGTAGCGATACCGTAGCCGATGGAGCCGCACCTGCCGTCGGAAAGAACGGCGCGGCCTGCGCCTGTGATGATAGCGGTTTTACCGGTAAGATGACCCATATATTACACTCCTTTACAGAAAATAATGATAGTTCTTGCTTAATAGTATAATATACTAATAGTAAAATGTCAATAACAACTTGACACATTTTTCCCTTGGGGTTAAACTAAATAAAAATGATCACGGAGGAATTGAATATGGATTTTTCAAGGCTTGAAGCTTATTTGAAGACTTTGCCTTTTGCATTTGATCTGCCGGGTTTTGATCTTGCCGTAAGGAAAGACCATGAGGAAATTTTCAGATTTCAATATGGGTTTATGGACGCTGAACGCACAAAGCCTATCGACAACGATTCCATGCAGTGGATATATTCCATGAGCAAGGTCATTACCTGCGTTTCTGCTTTAAGGCTTTATGAGCGCGGACTTCTTGGACTTGACGATCCGGTATATAAATATCTGCCCGAATACAAGAATATTACCGTAAATAAAAACGGCGAGATCGTAAAGGCCGAGAATACCATGCTTGTGCGCCATCTTTTTGCCATGCGCAGCGGCATGAACTATGACCTTGCTTCTCCTCCTCTTAAAAAGGCGAGAGAGAACAAAAACGCCACTACAAGAGAGCTTGTTGCCGCAATGGCGGAAAATCCGCTTTCATTTGAGCCGGGCACCTCATATCAGTACAGCCTTTCTCACGATGTTATCGCAGCTATAGTAGAAGTCGTTAGCGGAAAGACCTTCCATGAGTATCTGAAGGAAGAAATCTTTGAGCCCCTTGGCATGTACAATATCGGCTTCCATCCGACCGATGAGCAAAAGGAAAGGATCTGCGCGCTTTACAGATTTGATCCCTATCGCTTCAGGTGCAGCCTTGCCGAGCAGAACTGCGCATATGTGCTCAGCGATAAATACGAGAGTGGCGGCGCAGGTCTTTTCTGCACCAACGACGATTATATGCAGGTCATCGATGCGCTCGCCAACAACGGCACAGCGAAAAACGGCTATGTGCTCTTAAAACCTGAAACTATTGAGCTTTATCGAACCAATCAGCAGCCCGATAAGGATCTGCATCTGCTCCGACCCGGCTACGGCTACGGTCTTGGCGTTCGCACTCTTATCAGCAAGAACGCAGAGCGCGGCGAGAGCCTCAGCCCCATCGGCGAATTCGGCTGGGACGGCGCTGCCAACTCCTATAATATGGTCGATACTAAAAACAAGCTGGCCATCGTCATGACCGTCAACGTGCTGGGCTTCGGCAGGGGCTATTACGAAATGCATCCCCATATCAGAAACCTCGTTTACGAAGCGATCGGCGTGACCGAATAAAAGCTCTTCTTTATCCGCAGATATATTTCTGCGGATTTTTTATTGACAAAATTGGTTGAATGGGTTAAACTAATGCTGTGACAAGGTTTAACGGAATAAACCAAGGAGGTGTAGCATGGGAGCGCCAAAGGTTTTTGAAAGTGAGTACAGGTTCTTGAAAATATTATGGGAAAACGAGCCCATAAACAGCACGAAGCTTTGCAAAATCTGCTTAGATGAACTGGGCTGGAGCAAGGCGACCACTTATACAGTGATCAGAAGACTTAGTCAAAGAAGCGTTATAAAAAACGAGAACGCAGTGGTGACCTCCCTCGTTTCAAAGGATGAGGTGCAGGCTTCCGAGATCGATGAGCTGGTAGAGCGCACATTTGACGGTTCGCTGCCAAGCTTTATCGCCGCATTCGTATCGGGCAGAAAGCTTTCGCATCAGGAGGCTGATCAGCTGAGAAAGCTTATAGACCAATATGAGGAAAAGTAAATGGAAAAGCTGTTTTTGACGGTGCTTAATATGAGCGTATCGGCGTGCTTCATGGTGCTCGCCATACTTGCAATGCGCGCATTTTTCAAAAAGGTGCCCAATTATATAAAATGCATATTGTGGGGTCTGGTGGGTCTAAGGCTCGTGCTGCCTTTTACCTTTGAAAGTGTTCTAAGTCTCATACCAAGCGCTCAGACCTTCCCCGTAGAGTCGATCGCAAACGATCGGCCGGTCATCCATACAGGGCTTGCGCATCTGAATACGTATGTAAACCCGATAATAGAAAAGGGCTTTGCCGATCCCAAAGCTCTATCGCCTATGTCGATAGCTCATATAGCGTCGATCATATGGCTGGCGGGCGTTTTGGTCATGGTGCTCATTTGCGCATACACATATATCCGCCTGAGGTTTAAGCTTAATACCGCCGTAAAGTTTAGCGATAATGTGTATAAGAGCGAGTTTGTTTCCTCTCCCTTCGTGCTTGGTATAATAAAGCCGAGGATATATCTTCCGTTTTCGATAAGTGAGCAGGAAAACACGCTTGCGCTTTCCCACGAAAAGGCGCATATAAAGCGCGGCGATCATCTGATAAAGCCTATAGCATATCTTGTGCTTTCCCTGCATTGGTTCAATCCGCTTGTTTGGCTTGCCTATGCGCTGCTTAGCCGTGATATCGAGCTGGCCTGCGATGAAAAGGTCATAGAAAGCCTTGGCAAAGAGGGCAGGGCGGAGTATTCAAAAGTGCTGCTCATGGCAAGCGAAAATAAGCTGAGCATAACCGCCTGTCCGCTGGCCTTCGGAGAGACTGGGGTAAGCAAAAGGATAAAGAATATTCTTTCGTACAAAAAGCCAACCTTCTGGGCAGTTGCTATAGCCGCTGTGCTTTGCATTTTTATCGGCGTATGCTTTTTGACAAGCCCGCATACATTGCCGAATGACGAAAGCCTTCTCAATTATTTTGTATTTGGCAATGAAATGGCAAAGCAGGAGATCGTTCATGCGATCTACTGCCCCAAGGGAGATCAAACAACAAGCCTTATAAGAATCGGAAATGTCCAGGGACCCGCGGTCAAAAGTTTCCTTGACAGGATGGAATGGTACGAGATCAAAAAGCCCAAATATTCCCTTCCCAGCCCCGAATCGGTTGAATTCATTCTTGACGATGATATAAGGCTGCAGCTTTACAGAAGAGGCGTCGCAACAGTAAAATACGATGATGATATAAGATATTATCGGATAAAGCGCTCGGATTACGAATATGCCGTAAACCTGATCAAAGCAGGTTCAATGGCAGCAAAGGGCGTGCTTGGGGTGGAGGACTGCGTTTATATGTCCCCGCTGAGCTCATATCTGCCGATACCTCCGTACCGGGAATACTACATTATAGACGGTAATTCATTGATACACGTTTCAGAGGAAACGGGCGAAACTTATTCCTTCAACAATATCGTCTGGGACTGGCAGGAGAGCAGCAAAAAAGAGCTTGAGTCACTGATAGAGCTGAAAATAGGTGCTGTCAAAAATTTTGATGCCTACGATACTAAAGGCGTGTTAAAGCAAAGGATAACCCAGAATAAATTTCTTTATAAGGTCGGCGACAGATTCTGGCTTGCAAGCACCTATGAAACACCCAAAGGCGATACACACGCAATGAGTATATTCAGCCTTAAACCCACCGACGAAGGGCTCTGGCTGCTTACATGGGATGATCTTCTAAAAAAGATCGAAGACAAAATCCTTTCATGGTCGGATATTGGCGTGTACAGCCGAATTGAAACCGGCAGCGGCCTTTATGTGTATGCTTTTGATATAAGTGAAAACTGGAGCCTTATGGTATCATCTGTCGATCCTCCCGATTTTGAAAATGAAAACCAGATCAACGGCTGGGTAATTCTGTCGAACCGGAATTCAAGAGAAGAAATCTCGTTGAACCAAATAACCGATAAAACCGTAGAACAAATAGAGCTCATACGATCTCAAGATGAATAAAGATCAAATCATGTGAAAAACGATATAAAAACTTAGGCGCTGATGAAATATCAGCGTCTCTTTTTATTCACTGAAATCGAATCCGCATTGCTGTTTTCTTGATACAATAATAGAACCAAGAAGCGAACGGAGGAGAAATTGTGTGAAGAATCGCATACTGTCACAAAAGCATCTGGACAGATTTCGTATCAATCTGTTAAGGGAAGAAAAGAGCGCAGCAACGGTTGAAAAATATCTGCGCGATACAGGTTTGTTTATGGATTACAGCTTGGGCAAAAGCATAACAAAGGAAAACACGGTCGCGTTTAAGCAGTTTCTTTTGGAAAAAGGCTATGCGATACGTTCAATTAACTCAATGCTGACTTCCGTAAACAAGCTTTTTGATTTCCTCGGATGGATTGAATGCAAAGTAAAGAACCTTCGCTGCCAGCGGCAGATATACTGCGCCGAGGAAAGAAAGCTCAGCAAATCGGAGTATATTCGCCTTTTACAGGCATCAAAGTATCAGACTCAGCTGAACCTCGTGCTTCAGACCATATGTTCAACGGGTATC